>NZ_CP173355.1:0-119439 GCF_044998965.1 Mesorhizobium maamorense | reverse complement strand
CCCACAGAAGAGCAATCGGAAGGAAGGGACACGTCGCATTAGGGCCGCAACGTTAGTGGAGGACGGCGAAGCCGTTTTAGCGGAACGAGGACCGGAGCAGGACCAACATTCGTGACGACCGCGCTTGGCACGGCCGCATCAGGTGGTCTGCCTGCTTTTTCTCATCTATTGCTTTTTGGGCCCAGGGTGCTGCTAGCGAATCGGGTGCCAGGCGCAGCAATGTTGATCAGGGCTGGAACACCGCGTGAGAGCTTTTGAACGACCGCTATTCATTGCATTTTCGTGCGCTTCTTTCTTCATCGTTGGTGTCGGAATCGTTCTACCTGCCTGGATAGCTTTCCATGGTGGCGGCTCTCGGCTGGTGGGACTGGTGCTGCTTTCATCCAGCGTGGCGGGTCTGTTGCTTGCGCCGGTCGCGGGTCATCTGGTCGATCGGCACGATCGGCGGACCGTGACGGTGGCAGGGCAGATGATCAGGGCCTTAGGGCTGTTCCTTCTCGCTCCCACCGGAATTGTCGCAGAATCTTTGTCGCCAGTGCTTCTCATCGTTTCCGGCGTATTGGGAGCCTTCGGGTTCGCGCTTTTGGCGGGATCGCTGAGTGGTGTTTTGCAGGCGATTGTCCCAGAAGCCCAGCGCATGGGATTCGCCCTTCGGCTCTCCCTCTTTAACCAGGCTGGCATAGCGATCGGAACAGGTGCTGCCGGACTTGTCATCGATAGGCTCGGCAGTCCCATGTCTGCCCTGTTGTTCGCACTGGTGGCGCTGGCCTGTCTTCCCATGCTGAAGATGATCACGTCTCGTAGCGGCAATGTTCAATCGTCGCAGCGGCCCAGCCTCATTCCCGCTTCGAGGCAGGCGCTGAGCTATTTGCTCGATAATCCCTACAGCCTTTCGGCGGCGGTAAGTGTCGGCCTGGCCTTTGCCGTGATCCAGATCACCAATCTGCTCCTTCCAGGTTTTGTGACCCGATCACTCAGCGGAGACAGCGGACTGTTCGGCCTGCTCGAGATGACAGCCGCTGTCGCTGGGATGCTCGCGTTGGCGGTTGTCGGCATTGCGTCAATTGCCGAACGCCTCCGAAATCTTACGCCCACAATCCTGATTGCCGCGGGTGCCTCCCTGGTTCTGTTCTCCCTGGCTACAAGTCCGGCGGTCGCCGTTGTTCTTTATTGCGTGGCCGGCATGCTGTGGAACGTGGCCCGGGCGGCAGCCAATGGCCATCTTCTGACGGTCGTGGACACCACGATGATCGGCCGCGTGCAAGCCTTCACGACCCTGCTTACCAGTGGGTTTGGCCTTGCCATATATCTGCTGCCGACAATGGTGCCCGGAGCCTCGAGGCAACCCTCTACATGATGTGTGGCTTCGCCATTGCGGCCTGCGTTGGCGGCTTGTCCCTCTGGAGCAAAGCTCAAGAGCGGCGCTAATCCTGGGACTTGCTACGTCACACGGGTTTGTCGCAAAACCCGTCGTACGAAGAAGGCCGGGCGGAGCCGAAGCTCCGCCCGGTGGCAGTTAGCCCAGAGCCGCCATCTGCAGATCGGCCGCCTGCCGGCTGACGCCCTGGCCGGGGTTCTCGACCTGTCGCTCGTAGGGCCTCCAGCTCTCGCCGACGATGTGCTCGTAGGCGGCGACGGCGCCCTCGGCCGCCATGCGCAACGCGTGGGCTTGAAGGCCCATGTCGGCGGCGAACTCGCGCTTGCGCTGTGCATTGCTGTCGAAACCGACAGGACCGTCGAGGTCCTCGTCGCGGGTGTCGTTGGCCAGCCTGGCTGTGGCGTCCTTGGCCTCGGTGACGGCCTTCGAGTAGAACTGGCCTGCTCCATAGGCGGAGCCGACATAGGAGCCGACGATCCTCTGCAGGTGGATCTGCATCGCTTTGTCGGAAAGCCCCTCGGAGAGTGTGTCGGCGCCATCGACCAGGCTGCGCTCGTGGAATTCGCGTATGCCGTCGCTGTCGAGGACGGGAAGGCCGAAGCTTTCGGAGATGAGCGTGGCCTGGTGGCCGTCCGGGCAGCAGAGCCGGACCATTTCGAGGGTCGTGCCCTTGCGAAGCTGGACGACGCGGGCCTTGGTCCTGGTGGAGCGGGTTGAACTGGACATTGAGCTTTCCTTTGTAGCTATGCCCTTCAGGTGATCCGGCCCTTGCCGGTCTTCCCTGCGGGTGCGGTCGAAAGGAACCGGCGGAAGCTGGACGCTTCAGGGTCCGGAACCTGCCAGGCGAGCGAGGTCGGCTTGCGGAAAAGCGGGGGCCAGTCCTTCACTGGTTCCTGCGCAGGACGCGGGCGGGCCTTGCCGAGATCGGCGGGTTCCGGCCGCTCCGCGGCGCGATAGCGGCCTTGAAGGGGCCAGCCGCCGGTTCAGACCGCAGCAAACCCGCCGGAAAGACCGGCCAGGGATGAATTCGGATATCGGCATGCGGGAGGAAATCCACTGTTCAATTCCCGCCGCCACACGATCCGCCTGCCCGCTAGGTGCGCGAGGGACGGCGTTTGAACTTCGGCTCATGCTGGTATCGGAGTGCGCCGGTCCGTTGCTGCGGATCAGATCTTCGGCCTGCTCCCACGTCGAACTGACAACGCACTGTATTCAATCCCGCGGCAATGACAGATCACAAGGACGACTACGTCTATGATGAGCGACAGGGGAGTGGCGACCAGAGTCGGAGATGGCTGCCATTGCAGCTTCTGCCGGACGCATCGAAGTGCCCGTATGCCGCCGACAAGGTGCTTGCCGACGGCGACTCCGTTGCCCTTCGTCAAGGACCTCAAGGTCAAAGGCGCGGGGCAGAGTCTGAAGCAGGGCACGGTGATCAAGTCGATCCGCCTCACCGACAATCCCGACGAAATCGACTGCCGGCATGACGCGATAAAGGGCTGGTGTTGCGAACCGAGTTCGTACGCAAGCGCTGACCAGGCCGCAGTATCAGGCGCGCCTCAGGTCCGGTGGCAGTCTGGCACGCAGCACCTCGATTGCAGCGTCCTGCCTTGCTAGTTTGCGAGATAGCGCATCGATCTCGTGCTGCCTTTCCTGTGTGATCGCGGCAAGGTTCGATCGATACCGTTCCAGAAAGGTCCTGGCATCGGCAGGTTTTAGGCGTCGGTGGCCGGTACGCTGGGGCTTGAGCTGCGGAATAATTGCCGTCATCCGCCTTATGATCTGCCGGTCGATCATATCAAGCTGGCGCTGTGTCTGGCGCCGTGCCTCTTCCATGCGAAAGAGCTGCGCGCGGCGATCGGGGACAGACACTATGTGTCCCTCCCCGCCAATCCATGAAGCTCGGTGGCCCGCCATAGACACGATGGCGCGCAACATCGATGACGAATCCAAAGCGGCCGACATGGTATTCGTCGGTCGAAACGAGAAAGCGACGTTCCTCCGTGCCCGGTCCACGCTTGCCGCCAGGGGTCGCGATAACCTCGGTGAAACCGGCCTGGTGCTCGCAACGGATCGCCGACACCACGACCCAGTCATCGGTATGCTTCTCGAAGAATGCCCGCTCGTCCTTTTTCGCAGATTGGCCGGGTTCGAGCACCCTCCCGTGGATCGCCTCCCAGGCGTCCGGATACCAGTCGCGGATCGTCTTTTCCGCACACGCCTTCTCGAAGTCCGTGAAGAGCTGCGGGAAGGCTTGGGCGACGGCCGCCCAATGGCAGTCCTCTTCGTACCAGCCGCCATCGGCACGGAGCATATCATGGACTTTGCGATTTCGCTCCACCGACAGATGGAACCCGCCATGGCTCGCTGTCGAATGGCAGGTCACACCCTCGGCATAGACAGTCGCTGCCTGCGACGTTCCCCATGGCGTGTGGGCACGGGAGTGGATCTCGCGACGTCCGAGCGCTGCGCGCTGCTGCTGGTGGAGGGCGCTCTCCTCGACATGCGCGCAAAACGCCGCCTCGTCGGCAAGCTCACCGGCATGGCCGTAGAAATCGCTGCGCGTCCATTCGGCCATGGGCCGGCGGATACGCCAGCCCGTGACAAGATAGTGCCGGCCATTCCGGGCCGGAATCATGGCGAACGCCGTTTCACCGACAAGCGCAACGGGATAACCGTCGGCGCTGCGGCCAGAACAAACCCCCAGATTACCGGGGGCCTCGTGGTCTCGTATCCGGGGACTGACCGCGCTCATGCCGCCGCCCTCCCCACGACGGTATCCGCGGCCACGGCATCGGCCGTCACCTCTTGCAAAACGGCTCGCGGATAGCCGTGCTGCGTCAGCCATTCCTCGGCATCCGCACGATGGCTGGCGAGATAGACCAGTTCGGGGTCTTCGCCGTCGCGGTCGAGCACCAGGACCGAGCCGATACCGGGCCGCTCCTTCACCGCGAAGTTGAGATTGCTGTTCACCGAAAAGCTTTGGTGAACGCGCAGGACGATGGCACCCTGACTGCCATAGTCGCCCTTGTGCAGGATAATGCATGCCGGCAGCGTGATGTTGCCGACGCGGGTTTCGGCCTGCTTGCGGATCAGCCGGCCGCCACTGTTGCGGTTCTCCCAGGCGGCGAGCTTCTTGCGATGCCGTTCGGGCGGGCGTGGTATTCCATCGCGATAAGTTACGATCGAACCGAGTGGAACGAGGTCATAGATCAATTGAGCCGACATGATGGGTCTCCGGTGTTTAGGGTGAAAACGAAACCGCCGCCGGTGAGGTCACCGGCGGCGGTAATGCGATCGGAAGGAAGAAGGCGCGCGCTGCTACTCGGCGGCCTCGCGGAAGCCTTCAGCGTCATCGTCGCCGGCATAGTCGTGCAGCGGCTCGACGAGCGCATCGCCGTCGAGCTCGTCCGGCGTGCCGTCGTCCTCAGGCTGTTGCCTGGCCTCGTTCATCTTCAGCCAGGAGGTCAGCTTTTCCGGGGCGGGCGCAAACAGCGCCGACGGGTGGACGAAGCGGCCCTCCTTGAAATGCTCGACCAGGGCCGCACGGGTGTCCTTGACCTTCTGACGGGGCAGGACGGATGTATCCGCGCAGGCGGCTTCCAATGCCTGCCGCGACAGGCATGACAGGAAGTCCTCCGTCCCCATGTTCGGCAGGTAGTGGTCGGCGGCGATGACGGTGCCGGCGACACGGGCGACAACGCCGCTGTCCGAGCGATTCTCCCTGCAGGACAGAACGTCGATCAGCAAGGACCGCACGGCAATGCGCAGCGTGTCCATTTCGAACGCGAGCCTGCCCTCCTGGTCGAACAGGCGCGCGGCATGTTCGCCGAGGCCTGCGGCCCCGTAACAGGAGATGTCGCGGGCACCAGATGCCACTGTGACATTCTGGCCGGCGAAGGCGAGGACGAGCAGCGCCATCAGCGTGTCGTCCTCGATCGGTGCGCGCGACAGCGCCTCGTGCAGCGCGTCGGTACGCAGATCGCCGATCATCTCTATGCCTTTGCGCGTCACGTCCGGACGCGGCTTTGCCGTAACGACGATATCATCGCCATCGGCCTCAACATCAGCGCCATTCTTGCCCTTGGGCTGTTTGGCCGCCGGCATGCGGTACGCGAGCGACTGCACCTTGCCGTCGCGGTCGAGATACATGGCGGTGTGATCGGACTTCGACGGCTTGCCGTACACACGCTCGGCCTTGGGCGGCAGCTTCGGCTCGCCCCACTGACCGGCTTCCACGATCACGCCGCGCTTGGGCAGAGTGTTTGCCATCCACTCCTGCTGCGCGCCAAGGAAGGCCTCGACATCGGTCGTATAGCGGCTGTCCGCATCGGCCGGCGCGAACAGGTCCTCGACCCAGGCAATGCCGTAGGCGTGAGCGAGATCGTCACCGAAGCTGGCGTCGCGCGCGTACATGCGGCGCTTCGTCAGCCCCTGCGCCACGCTCCACCACGACACCTGGGGATCGGCCTTGGACGGCTTGTGCTTCTTCCAGACCTCCTTCTGGTCATCAAGCGAAGCCGACGCGATGGTGCGCAACTGCTGCTCGTTGGGCATGTCGCCCTTGACCATCTGGTCCAACATGGCCGGCAGAACGTTCGCGAGCAGGCGCAGCTTCCTGATCTGGCGGACGGGAAGCGCTAAAGCGAGGGCGATCGCTTCCTCAGTCCAGCCGAGCGCGACCAGCCGCTCAATCGCGCGCCATTGATCGACGGGATTGAGCTGCTCATGCGCCAGCGTCTCGGCCAGCGACCGCATTGCACCACCATCCTCGGCGCGCTCGATGACCAGCACGGCGATCTCTTCCAAACCCGCGGCAATCGCCTGCCTCACACGACGATGTCCGGCATCAACGACATAGCCGTTGCCGCCATCCGCTTCCGGCGCCACGACAGGTGGCTGCACGATGCCGACGGCGCGAATGGTAGCCAGCAGCAGCGCGTCGGCCTGCGGGCTGGACTTCGAGCGCCGCGCGTTGTCAGGGTTGTCCTTCAGCGCACGCGGATCGACAAACTTCAGTTCCATGGAGATGCTCCTTCAAGGGTTGCGGACACCGCCGTTCGCGGGTCCTTCCTCGTCTTCTTCCCGAAGACATCCCCCGGAGCGCGGAGCGGACGGGCCGGTGCAACTGCGGCCGAGCATCCCTGCCGGGCAGATCAAGCGGGGCTCCGAGCCCTGCGCAGAGCGATCGGCCGGGATCGCGAGCGGCGCGGTTGAGCGCCAGCGTCAGCGGCCCGCCCGATCTGCGAGCGGGCTCTATTCTTCCTCCGTTTTCCTTTCCTCCTCCCTCCGACGTGGATCCAGAACCGAACGATGCGAGACAGGCGCCGCCACGATTTCTATCGCGGCTTCCGCACTGTGTTGGGTTCGGCGCGCCTCCTGCATCGCTCTGCACCCGAGCCACCTTGAACCTTTGCCGCCGGTCAATGCCTGACACATTGACCGGCAGCTGTGTTGAGCCTGCTATGCGGCTGCACGCTGATCCTGGCCATCAATCGAAGACGCAAGATCGGTTCCGATTTCCGCAAGCTGTCGGCGCTTCTCGGCCAGTTCACCAGCGAATCCGAATTCGCCACCCTCACGCGAGCGATAGGAGGTGAGCCTGCGCTCGGCATCCTCAAGACGCTGGCGATATCGTTCCTGCTCGCCCTCGAAGCCGGCCAAGGCATGATCGAGCCGGGCGATGGCGCCAAGCGGCGAGGTGGTGACGGGGAGCTCGATTTCATAATCGGCGCCGGTGCGCATCAGCATGGTGGCATAGCGGTAGCCGTCCTTGCCGAACCGCTCGCCGGAATATTCGAAATCGAACCCGCCGATGGAGGCGATAGTGGTTTCGCCTTGCTGCTGAAGCTGCACGCGAGTCAGGATTTCCTTCATCAGCGCACGACCGGCGAGTTTGCGCTCCGTGAACGCGTCGCCTCCGATCACCATGCTGAACCCATCGCCGGTGGTTGGCACGAGGCGCTCGATATCCTTCCCGACCTCGCCGATGCGCCGGGTCGAGTATTCGATATCGCGCTCGGCATCGCGGATCTGCCGTCGAACGGCGTGCTCATCATCAATGTGGGCCGCGCGAAGGCGCTCCAGACGGGCAATGTCCGCCTCCAGACCTGCCTTCTGCATAAGACGCGGATCGCCAGAGGCGATCGCCTTGGCCATCGCGAACTGGTTGGCCTGCCCCTCACCCATATCCTCCAACCGACGGATGGACGTGTCTCCGGAAAGGGCGGCCGCTATGAACCGGGCCTTGCGCTCGTTGTTCTGCCACATCTGGGCGTCCATCGATCCTTCCGTGGCGTAGGCGAAGATATCGATGACATCGTGCTGGTTGCCCTGCCGCAGGATACGGCCTTCGCGCTGCTCGATCTGGGAGGGAAGCCACGGCACGTCGAGATGATGCAGCGCCTTGAGGCGGAGCTGCGCGTTGACGCCGGTGCCCATTGTGTCGGAGGAGCCGATCAGGAACCGGACCTTGCCGGCCCGCACATCACCGAACAGGCGCTGCTTGGCTTGCGCCTTCTTGAAGTCCTGCATAAAGGCAATTTCGGATGCCGGAACGCCCCTGCGGACCAGTTCATCCCTGATCCAACGATAGGCTGAGAAGCCGCGGCTTTTCTCGACGCCGATCGTGCCGAGATCGGAGAAGATCATCTGCGCTGCGCCCGCAAGCTCGAACGGCTTGCCGTCGGCGCGGACATAGCTGCTTTGCGCTGTTTCCTGCCAGATACGGAAGGCATTGCCGATCAGCTCGTTGAGTTTGTTGTCCGGCTCATCGTGATTGTCCGGATCGACCAGGCGCAGGTCGATCGCGGCGTGCCGGCCATCGGTGATCACCGAGAGCAGGATGTCGTCACCAGGTTCTGCCGGACGGTCGCGTTCCTCGATGGCCTTTATGCGGGCGCCGAGCACCATCTGGTAGCGCTTGAAGGCCGCAGACGGCTTGGCGGTGACGATCTGACGTGCGCCGGTCGAAAGCGCCGGCACCTTCACATATTCGCGAAGGTCTTCCGGCAGCACCACATCCGCGAAGGAACGGAACATGGCGATCAGCTCCGGCACGTTGACGAAGGTGGCGAAGCGCGTCACCGGCTTGTATTTGCCGGATGGCTGCAATTCGAGTTCGGTCGTGACGTCGCCGAAGGTCGAAGCCCAGGCGTCGAACTCGTGCAGGCCGCGCTGAAGCAGCGCCTGGTAACCGAGATAGCGCTGCACCGAGAACATCTCGCCAAGCGTATTGGTGATCGGCGTGCCGGAGGCCAGCACGAGCGCCCGGCCCGGATTCTTCGTCTCCACGAACCGGGATTTTACATAAAGGTCCCAGGCCCGCTGCGAGCCGTTCGGATCGACTCCCTTGAGCGTCGACATGTTGGTGGCGAAGCTGAGCTTCCTGAACTCCTGGGCTTCATCGACGATAATCTGGTCGACGCCGATCTCGGAGATGGTCAGCAGGTCTTCCTTGCGGGTCGCCAGCGCCTGCAGCCGTTCCCTGAGCCCCTCCTTCAGCCGCTCGAGGCGCTTGCGCGAGACGCGGTCGTCGCTCTGGACCTTGGTCAGCAGCGTCTCGTAGAGCTCGAGCTCGTCCTGGATCATCTGTTGCTCGAAGGCCGACGGCACGCCGATGAAGCGGAAGGCGCTGTGCGTGATGATGATCGCGTCCCAGGCGGCGGTCGCCGCCCGTGACAGGAATCTATGCCGCTTGTCCTTGGAAAAATTCGTCTCATCAGCGACGAGGATTCGCGCGGTCGGATAAAGCGCCAGAAATTCGCGGGCCGCCTGTGCAAGACAATGGCCGGGAACGACCAGCATGGCCTTGGCGATCAGGCCAAGCCGGCGCTGCTCCATGACGGCCGCGGCAATCGTCATGGTCTTGCCGGCGCCGACTGCATGGGCGAGGTAGGTCGAGCCGGCCGAAACGATGCGCCAGATGCCGCGCTTTTGGTGCCCATACAGAAAAAGGCGCCGGAGGCGCCTGGAAGTTGCAGATGATCCCCGTTGAATCGTCGGGGGGCGATGTTGTTGAAGCGGTCGTTATAGACCCGCGCCAGCCGGTCGGTCCGGTCGGGATCGGACCAGATCCAGTTCTGGAAAGCGGTCTTGATCTTCTGCAGCTTTTCCTTGGCGGCTTCCGTATCCACAACATTGAGCACGCGCTTTTCAGCATGGCCCTCCTTCACCGTGTCGAAGATCTGCGGCACCCGGCTGTTCAGCGCGTCGGCTATGAGCTCGCCGGCATGACGGCGATCGCTGCCCCATTCGGACGTGCCGGCCGCCATCCATCCCAATTGCCGCGCCTCTACGGTCCACGATGCCAGTTCCGGCATATGATGGATGCTGATCTCGGCACCCATCGTCTCCTTGACGAAGGCGACAACATCGGCGGCGGGAATCCATGGTGCCCCAAGACGCGCGGTGATATCCGAGGGACGAAGATCGGCCGGCTGAACCTCGACCAGGGCACGGACATTGCGCTCGAATTCGGGATCGAGTGCGGCAGCGGCTTCCGCGACCTTCAACTTGTCGCGGACCTGACCGGAGAGATAGGCGTCGGCCGTTTGCCACGAACCGGTCTCCGGATCGCGGTAGATGGCGTCACCCAGCTCGCCAATGACGTCATCGGCATTCTCATGCAGCAATTCGGCGATGTGATCGATGTCAATATGGCCGCGTTCGTTGAGCACGACGGCAAGCGCATCGGCAGCACTTGTGATAATGGGCGCTGCGGGCGGCGCGATGACGCGCTCGGTGAAAATCGGACCCGGCCGGGCGGTATTGGTCTCGAGATCGTAGTCCTCGATAGAAGCGACCAGCCAGCAATCGGGATCGTCCAGAAACGGTTGCAGGTTGGGGCGGCGATGTGTTTCGCGCACTTCATCGGTTTCGGCATCCTCATTCACCGACACGGTAGTGAAGTTGATAGGCCCGAAGTCGCGCACAAAATTCGACCAGGCGATGCGCAGCTTGACTTGGGCCGGCTTCCAGGGCCGGTCGAGCTCCTGGGCCTTCAGGACCCCGCGCACCGCATCACGGATGGGGATCAATTTGCGGATGATCCGCGCGTGCTTTTCGGGGATGCCTTCGGCGGTGCGGCCCTTGCGTACGGTGATGGTCACAGCAGCGCCACCGATCATCTGCGCAAGGGCAGTATTTTTCGCGACGAAGAAACTGCCCTCGCGCACACTGGGGCCTTCCGGCAGGGCATCGACGACGTCGGCACTGTCCTCGGCGTCACGATCAATCTCGTCCGGCTCGCCGTCATAAATGGCTTCCGGAAGGAGGGAGACCGCTGCGGTGAGCGCTCGCTCCAGATCGACACCGGGATGAGGCAGGCAGGAATAGGCCTGGCCGTAAGGCCCCGAGACAATGGCATGCGTGCCGAGCACGAAATCCGGGTGGCGCGCGAACCAGCGGTTGACGCGGATCGCGCCTTCATCCTCCGTCGCCTGGCGGACTTCCTCGATGTCGAGCCAGGACAGATCACCTTCGGGCTCGGTGACCTTGCGCTTGCGCAAAAACAGCACGTCGACCACGACGTCCGTGCCGGCGTCGGCGCGGAAGCTGCCTTTGGGCAGGCGGATGGCGGCGATCAGGTCGGCCGTTTTGGCGATATGCTCACGCGCAGAGGAATCCGCCTTGTCCAACGTGCCGGAGCTGGTGACGAAGGCGGCGAAAGCGCCCGGCTTCAACAGGTCGACGGACCGGGCGATGAAGTAGTCGTGCAGGCGCAGGCCGAGCGAACGATAGGCCCGGTCCGAACGAACGGTGCGATCTGAGAATGGCGGATTGCCGATGGCAAGGTCGAAGCTCGCCGGCAGCTCCGTGCGGGCGAAATCGCCAGTGACGATACGCGCGCGCGGCTGCAATAGCCGGGCGATGCGTGCCGTGACGGGATCGAGTTCGATCCCGGTGACGTGTGACACATCGCGTAGCGCTTCGGGCATCAGCGCCGGAAACAGGCCCGTGCCGATGCCGGGCTCGAGCACACGGCCGCCGCGCCAGCCGAGCCGCTGCAGGCCTGACCACATCGCGCGGACGATGAACTCCGGCGTGAAGTGGGCATACTGGGTGCAGCGGGTGAGCGAGGCGTAGTCGATCTCGCCGACGGCATCCTCCAGAGAAGAGCCGATCTCGTCCCAGCCTTTGCGGAAGTCGACCTCGCCGGGGCGGCGGAAGACGCCATTGGCAAGGTCGGACGCGCCGAAGCCGGTGAAGCGGATCAGCCTCTCCTGCTCCTCGAGCGTGGCCGGGCGCTCGTCCGCTTCGATCTCGGCGGCGAGCCGGATCGCCGCGATGTTGTCGCGCGCCCGCTCCTTCCAGCCCCGCGCCAGGCCACGGCTACCAGCGAGATGGAAGTTCGACCCGCGCGCCCGGCAGGCGGTCGATGGTCGCCGCACGATTGCCGCGCTCGGCAGCGCGGGCGCCGGCGACGACGGATCAGGATCGTCGTCACCGTCGGGCTCGACAGTGTCGCCAAAGGCCGTCACGCCGAGGCCGAGGCCGGAAGAAAGTGCGGTGTTGCTGAAAAGATCGATGGTGAAAGGATCGTCATGCGACATGGCTGGATCTCCTGAATGAGGGCGCACGTCGCCGTTCCGCTGGAAGGCACCAGCCGGCCGGACTTGCGCGGGATGTGGGGGATTGGGATGTTGGACGCCGCCGGACGACGCCCGCCGACGGCGCGCTAGTCTCGCTCGATCACGAAGAGCTGCATCGAGTCCTGTAGGAACGCGATGCGCAGATGCGTGCAGCCGGGACTGGCTGCGATCAGGGCCTCAAGGCCTTCGGCGTCGAGGAAATCCACGCCGTCATCGCCGCCGAACCCCCGGCGTTTGACCTCGAACCAGTCGTCGTTTCTGCGCGGATCGCATTCCTCGGCGTAGGCGACGAGCGGCTTCGCCCCCTTTGGCGAGTTCGCCGTTGGAGCACAGGTAGACGCCGTGGTCTCCGACGAGCCAGAGGCCGGGCTTGCGGTTGTCGGCGGCGGATAGTCCGAGGTGAGGATCGCGGAAGCCGCCATTGGTTTCAGCGTCGACAATGCCGCGAGCGATGACCTCGCGGAGGGCGGTGATGGTGAAGGTCAACATCATCTCACACCTCCCTCACGCCGCGATTGCGTCGGGGAGATAGCGCAAATGCACGGGCAGCTTCGCCGCGATCTCCGCATCTGTAAGGTGGTCCAGCAGCTTCAGCGTGGTGCCCTGGCGGCCGCCATAAAATATCACGGTGCGCTTGCCGCGGTCGCGTTCCGGCCAGCGCTCGCCGGCGTAGCCGCGATAGTCCTCATGGGTGCTCGACCAGATGTGCTCCAGGCGTTCCTCGCGGGTCATCGCCCGAACGGGACGGGTTTCGCGTTCGACCATCGCATCGCGCATCCGCTCAGGCGAGCCCTTGTCGAGCAGGTCGCAATAGCCGTGGAAATACCGCATGCGGCCATCGATGTTCAGGGCGTAGAAGATGCTGGTGATGCGGTCGGTGAGAAACTCACGCAGCGCGAACATCTCGCCTCGCATCCAGAGCGGCGGCAGGATCTCGAACATGTGATCGTGCTCGGCCTGTGATATCTCGAACCATTCGCCGCGGTACAAAGCACTGGCATCGTCCTGGAAACGATCAGGACGCTGAGCGTGGCGGTCGAACATGCGGAACATCTGCCGGCGATCGGCGATGCCGTGATAAACCTTGCGGACGGACAAGAGGGTCATGGGTGGGCTCCTTTCAGCCTCGTCGGGCTGGAGCGCGGCTCATCCACTCGATGTCGCCATCCTCTTCCGCCCTTCCTGACCCCTCCTCCGCGGCCGCCTCTCCGTCCGGCCGGGTCAAGGGCCGCGAAGCGGGCGCAGCTTTACCCTTGACGCGGCTGGCGGGCATGCGGCCAGCCAAGCTTCTTACTTCCTCTTTCTCCCTTTACCCGGTTCTTCACCCTTGCCTTGAGTTCGGCGTTCCAGTCCTCCTCGTGCGGGCGGAGACGTTCGAAGCCGCAGCCAGCCTCGCGGGCGACCGCTTCGAGGCGAACCGCGTAGATGTCGCCCTGCGCGTTGTTGTCCGTGGCGGCGACCAGCAATAAGCCCTCCCGCGCCGCCAGCAGCCGGATTGCCGCATCGGTGACGGGAGCCCAGCCGCCCCCGGTACTGACATAGAGGCTATCGCGGCGAGTGCTCTCGAGCGCGGCGAGGCTCATGGCGTCGATCGCGGCCTCGGTGACGCAGAGGCGGAGCGCATCGCAGGGGCCAAACCGAAACAGCACCTTCGCGCCGCCGGTCGAGAAACCGCGCCATTCCGGACCGCGTTCCTCCCAGCCGGTCACAACCCCCTCCCCGTCCCTGTGAGCGGCCCGCATGCTGCCGCGAGGGCCCTCCCGCAGCAGATCATGACGGATGGCGGCGCTGATCACGGCTTCCGGAAGATGGCGGTCGTCGCGCAGGTAGCGCCATGTCATCGATCCCGGCCAGGGCTTGCGGCGGGCATTCCAGCGTTCGGCGACGCCTAGATCGGGCTTGCGATGCCGGGCCTGCCTCCTCCACACAGGCTCGCGCGGCTCGTGGCCGACCAGCCGGGCGACCAGCAACGTCGCCTCCGCGAAACCCACCCCATGCAGATGGGTCATCAGCGAGAACACGTCCCCCTTCGCGTCGGAGAGCGGATCGAACCAGCCTTTTCCGTCATGGATCACGATGACGATCTGGTCGCCGTGCCGGTATTTGACCGCACGTCGGGTACTCTCCTTCAGGTCGATCGCGTAACCAGCCTGATCCAGCGCGGCCGCGCAGGCCACCCTTGTCGAAGTTCATCGAGTTCGTCCTGTTCCATGTCCCTCTTTCGTGCGCCGCAGGCGCCCGCCTTCCTTCAGGTTTTCTTTCCCGCATCTTGCGGGATGCCTTCCGGATGCCGCGAAGAGCAAAGGCGGCAAGGGCGCGGCTGGCAATGTGTGTTTTTGCACCTCGCGCCGCCGCCCGCGGGCCAGCCGCGGCGCAGCTTCCTTGCCGCCGCAAGCTCGCAAGTGGCACCTCCGGGAGGAGAAGCCGGCTTAATGAGCCGGCCCGTGTTCAAAGGGATCGTATTCGGCGAGGGTCTCGACCTCATCGTTGTCGAGTTCGGCGCTCGGCAGGACGCCGAATTCGTCGCCGGAGCGGAAGAGCGTGACAGGGACCATGAGGGTGCGGGCGAGCTGGAAGGCGTGGCTTTGGGCGAGGGAAAGATCTTGCGACATCTGAGGGCTCCATCCTTGGAGCGGGCCAATTCCCGCTCGATGGCTCCTCAAAGGTCGGGCTCCGGGCGCGATCACCGCAAAGGCCAAGCCGGCGCGGCCGCAGCTTGCTAGCGGACCCTTCAGGGGTTGATCGTGGAAGATCCGGAGCTGGACCAGGAAGCCATCTCAAGAGAGCGGGATTGGGCTGCGGGCCGAGCCCGCGTGCCGGCCGATCAGCTCGCACATTGAACACGAGCTGGACTGGCAGATTTCCACCACGAGGTCCCTTTCCAGATGTTCGAGGTCCGAGAGGGAACACGCGCGGCAGTCGCTCGCAGTCGAAGCCGAGCGGTTGTAGTTGTCTCGACATGCATTGCGAATGGCACGATCGAGCCATTGCGGATATCAGCGGATTTGATGCTTCTGCCATTCCGGCTCGACCGGCCGGAATAGCCAGAGGCCAGCGCAGAGCGCCGTCAGATAGACAACCGCTGCTGCCCCGAATAGACCCTTCGCGCCGAGCGCATTCATCATGCCGCCGGCGACGACGGGGCCGATGACGGCGGCCAGAGCATAGACGGAGGCAAGGGCGGCGGTGGCCGCCGTCAGCATCTCAGCCCGGAAGCGGTCGCCGATCAGCGCGAGCCCAGCGGTGTAGAGCCCGTAATTCGCGCCGCCCCAGACCAGCATCAGCCCGGCTACGGGCCAGAATCCCATACCTGGTCCGGAGACCAGCGGCAGGGTGCAGGCGAGCGATAGGCCGCAGCAACCAAGAACCGTGCGGCGGCGGCCAGCCTTGTCCAGCGCCAGCCCGATCAGCGGCTGCCCTATCACCAGGCCGACATGGAACACCGCGGCGAGCAGCACCGCCTGCGAGACGTCGAAATCGCGATCGAGCATGATGACCGGCATGAGGCTGATGGCGATGGCATCAATCATCGAGGCGATGAAGAGAAAGCCGAAGGCTAAAGGAAAGGCTGTGATCGCCGATACGGTGTGGCGCGCCGATCCCGGCACCACCAAGCGGCTCACCGGCCGTTCCACCGCGGCGAACGGGATTAGCGCCAGCAGCGCTATCGCGGCGCAACCGAGGAGAAGCGCGGCCGGGCGGTCGGGCATCAGCGCGATCATCGCGGGACCGAGTACGAAACCGAGGGCATTTGCAGCGGTATAGACGCCCATGATCTGCCCGCGCCGCTCAGGTGTCGCGGCGGCGTTCAGCGCCGTTTCGGCGACGATGAACATGAGACCCGCACCACAGCCCAGAATCGCGCGGGCCGCGAAGATCGGCCAGAAGTCCCGCAGAAAGGCCAGTGCAACGAGCGCCAGCGCCAGCAGCCCCACACCTGCCAGCGCCGTTCGACCCGCGCCCAACCGGCGGGCGAGGCCGGGCACCAGCACCACGCCGGTCATGAGGCCGAGGCCGGTCGCTGCCGTATTCAGGCCATTGAGCGCGCCTGACACGCGATCCGATAGCAACAAGCCCAGAAGCGGGTAGGTGGTGCCCATCGCGAGGCCGTAGATCGTCACGCCGAGAACCAGCGCTACGATCATCCGGGTTTGGGGGTTCTGCGCTCGGGTCATCGCATCCTCCTGGCGATGGGGATCCCAAGAAATCGCGCGAAGTGAGCTTTCACTCAAACAATATTTTTTACCGCAAGCGAACGCTTTTGTTATGCTGGTCTCATGCGCAAACTGCCCAACCTCAACGCCACCCGCGCCTTCGAAGCAGCTGCCCGGCATGGCAGCTTCGCTGCGGCGGCGGACGAACTGGGCGTCAGCCATGCTGCCGTCAGCCGCCACGTGCGCAATCTGGAGATGGAACTGGGCGTCGAACTTTTCGAGCGTCATGCACGCCATGTCGTGCTGACCGGCGAAGGCAGCCTCTTCGCCCGCACCGTCGCCCGGTCCTTCGCCGATCTAGCGCTCGGCGTCGGGCGTCTGAGGCGCGGCACCGCCAAGGGAACAGTGGTTCTGGATGTGGAAACCGATCTGGCGGTTGTGTGGCTCATGCCGCGGCTGACGGCGGAGGCGCTGGACGCGCTGCGGCTCAACGTTGATCTGCGCTGCCGCCCGGACCCGCCGCGCAGCCTGCCCGGCGATGTCGACCTGGTGCTGACCTGGGGACCCGCTGCGCTGATCGGCTTTCGCTCCGAGCCCTTCCTTGATCTCAACGCGTTCCCGGTCGCGTCACCCGCATTGATCGCCAAGGGGCCAGATCCGGCCTCACCAGGCTTCTACGCCGCGCACAGGCTGATCCACGAGCGCGGGCTCTATTGGTGGCGACGCTATTGCGAAGCGGCAGGCGCCATGCTGGACGATGTCGACAACCACCTGTTCTTCAATCGCACCCATCTGTGCATCGACGCGGCGCTGCGCGGCCTTGGCATTGCCATCGGCGACCATCTCTCCTGCGGCCAACATCTGCGGTCGGGGCGTCTTGTTCAGCTTCCCGGCCCGGTGCTGCCAGGACGGGAACAGTATCATCTGCTGACCCCTGACACGGCGCACCTGTCACGGCCCGCGCGACAAATGCGCGACTGGTTGAGGAAGGCAGCGAAGAAATGAAAGGGAACCGGCTGAAATAACCTCACCAACATCTGGTCTGTCCGCAACTCGGTCGTTTCGCATGGGAGCTTTCGGTTGCCGCTCCGCGACCCTGTGCTGCCCTTAATTGCAGCTTCTGGAAGATCGTGATCAAGCCGCCACGGGGCTCCCCGCCGCACGCACTGCTTTTTTCAAGCGCTAAGAGCGCGTGTTTATCAGCGACGGCATCACGTCCGACAGGACTGAGAATCGCCTGGCACGAGCGCCGCGAGCACAGCCGCCAACAGCCCGCACCCGGCGGAAAAAAGCATGATGGAGAACAGCGCATGCTTGCGTTGCCCTCCGTCAGGACGGCCCCTGTGATCGAGGAAAGGGCTGCGCCACCCGTAAGGGTCATAGCGCCTGCCAAGCGCTAGGCCAATCATCGGGGCCACCGCCCAGATCATCGCCGTATAACCGATCCGGCTCGCCGTCTGCTCTTTGCCGACCGTATCCCTGATAATCGCCATCGAAATTGGATAGCAGGACGTGATTGCCCCTGGAGCAAACGGAACGCAAGAAAGGTCCGAATATCGGATGCAAAGGCGCCAGCCGATCGACCCGATCGTGAACGTGGCAAGACTGACCATGACGATCGGCCGACGCCCGAACCGATCGGATAGCGGGCCCATGATCAGTTCCAATGCGACGGCCACTACCGCGTAACCGGCTAGTGACAGGCTCAGGAGAGCATAATCGGCGCGGAAATCCTGCGCGATATTCGCCAGTGATGGCAGAAAGACGTTCAACGGCAGCACCGAAAGGGCGCATAGCAGGGTCAACGTCGGAAGTTTAGGCGTGAGCGCTGAACGCCGTACCGTGGTTGTTGATTTTTCGGGTGTCATTGCGGCCACTTGTATGAGGCCGGCAAAGGAGAGAGGCGTCAGACCCGTCCCTTTGCCGGCATGATCCGGATCAGGTTCAAAGGGTCACTGTGCTGCCTTCGGCCAACAGTATCTCAGCCCCTTGACGGGGCACCCCCTCGGTATCTGCGAGGAATCTCAACCTTGAATAACAAGCACGCCTTATTTGGCCGGGCGCTCATGGCCAACGACCGCTTTTTTCGTCGCAAATATTTCGAAAACTTCGACGCGTTTTGCGACTGCGACAAAAAGGTCCGCTTTGTGGGCTTGGCCGCGCGGTGGCGCCTGGCGTCTCGCACAGCCACCGCATCAAGAACCCAGGCCGGTGGCACCTCTGGTTAGGCTGATGAAAACAAGTCACTTGAAGGAGTTCGCCATGCGCAAGATCGCCATGGATTCTCACGCCTTATTTCAGCACTTCCGCTCGCCTGCCCGATTCGGGTCAGCTTGCACCTCCAAACTGAGTGGCGCAGCGACGTTCATATCGGGTCAGGCGAAGCTTCTTGATTGCCGCTCATCTTGTTGCTCTGGCCCGGTCAATCGCCCTCTCAGTCTCGCTATTGACGGAGTTGCTCTTGAGGCGCGCGCCAGCGAGCTCGAGGAGCGCGTAGGCTATCTCGTCCTCGGTCCAGCCGGATTCCGCTGCGCGCGCAGCCAATTCCTGAAAGGCCGGTTCCAAGGCGAGCTGGCATTGAAGGCCGCGATCCGGATGGTCGACCGGGCAGCTTGGTTCCACGATCACAACGCGTGATCGCTTCATTGCAGGCCATGGGCTCTCGCCCCTCTCCTTTTGCCACACGAGGCGCGCCAGCTCACGTGTTGTTGTTGGTGTGCGCCACGGCAACCGCTTCATCTTGTCAACCAGCCGCTCCAGCGATCCGGCGCGTTCCAGCTCCGCAAAGAAATGATGCGGCGTGACGCTTCCGAGCCGGTGCATCTCGGCCAGGATCCACACATACGGATAGTCGACCATGAAATCGGATCGAGGCGAGGCCTTGGTCGGTTCAGCCTTGGTCAGGATGCCGCCGCCCACGAGCCGATCAGCCTTCTCGATGATTTGCCGCACCCTCGATTTCGACAGGCTATGTTCCTGCGCCAGGTCGGCGAAACTCTTGCCCTTCAGAAAGCCTTCGACCAGGGCGACATTCCTATCGACGGTCGGGGTAAACCCCCAACAGGCGCGCAGTTTTTCCAGTATCATTCCGTTCGTTCATCCGGTGTTCGCCCCCCTGCAAACCCTACCCGGCCAAATCGGCGCTTGGAAGACAAGACTCACATCATGGCATACGTCCCTGCGAAAACTATCAACTGACATAAACGATCAGCGACTTCTGGTCTGACCTCGGGCACCGATGCGGCCGATTGTGGCCATGTGAACACGAAAGATGCGGGCGATCACCATGATCGTTGTTGACCGCCGACCTCGCGAATGTCGACTTCGACGGAACACCGGTAGCTCTCGGCAATATTGAACAATTCCGTTTGAAGATGATTGATTTTGTCATCGAGGGTCGATCCATCAGGATCGGTGTCGACGATTGTATATTTGAGGAACCCGAATTCGTTTAACGCGCGGAATTCGCTACATGGTGAATCATCCCAAGCGCGGAGGTGTGTGTCCCAACTCTCCTGTGCATTGATGGCTGAAATGAAAGCCAATCCGGTTAAGGTGTCCGCACTAGATTGCGACATCCTGCGAGGTGCCCGCGTTGCTGAAATGGATTTTGCGGAAGTAATAAGGCCCCGGCGCTGGGACGACGCAGGGGCCTTCAGGCATGTACGAGCTACCAGCATGTCCAGTTATGATCGTGCGCTATTATGATGAACAAACGGTGAATGATCGCTATCCAGCCCTAGGGGAAATGGGCAGAGCGGTACAAGGCGGCCGTTCGCGTCTGTCAAAATAATGATCCCATGTTTTCAGCGCCGAGGTGCAGGCGCGCGAGATGGTGGGGCGGCGAGGGACCTGTACCGCAGCAGCGTGGCCACGAGCAGCGACCCGAGCCATGCGCCACGCTGCAGGACCTCGATTTCGGGCCAAGCCTCGAGCCAGCAATTCGCCTTGCTTCTCGGAAATCATAGGCTTTGGGAGGCGGTTACGCAGCGCGATACGGCCGCGGCGATACGAAGTTTAATTTTTCCCCTGTTCAGACGGTCAGGCTGCCTTCGCCGCCGGCTTGGCTGCCTTGACATGGGTTATACTGCGGCGACCGTCGACGCCGACCGGAACGTCACCGTCAACCGTAGCGCGACGCACAACCCGGTGCTGGTCGCCATAGTCGTTGACCGCATAATGCTGGGTAGCACGGTTGTCCCAGATAGCGACGTCGCCTACTTGCCAGCGCCACCGCACGGTATTTTCCGGGGCAGTGACGTAGGACTGGAACACCTCGTAGAGTTTGGCGGAATCGCTCTTGGAAAGGCCGACGAGGCGCTGCACGAAATTGCCGAGCAGCAGCGACTTCTCCCCGGTTTCCGGATGGACGCGCACGACCGGATGCTCGGTCTCGTAGATCGTCGATGTGAAGACTTCCTCGAAGTGCTTCTTCTCTTCGGCTGTGGCGCGCGGGCGCGCGGCTGCGTAGTCGTAGGCATTGCTATGAACAGCCCACAGATCGTCCGCCAATGTTTTGAGCGGCGCCGGCAGATTCTCGTACGCGGCGTGCGTGTTGGACCAGATCGTGTCGCCCCCCGCCGCCGGAATGACGACGCCACGTAGGACCGAGAATTTCGGATAGGCATCGACGAAAGTCACGTCGGTATGCCACTGGTCTGCCCTGCCACCGCCACGGCCGAAATCGAGATTGAGAATTGAGGCCGTGCCGGCTGCCGGCCCCTGCGTGGGATGAGGTACAAGGTCACCCAGACGCCGCGCGAACAATTCCTGAACGTCGAGGTGCTCCTGGCCGCGGAAGAAGATCACCTTGTGTTTTAGAAGATGACCGGGGCCGCCGCGATTTCGCCAAATTGGTCACCTGCAGACGCAGACGAGTTATGCAAGGATACACAAATCACATTGTTCAAATAACCCGGTCTTATTGAATTGTAATAAGATTACATCGCAAGAGACGAGCCTTCGGAGAAGACACCAGGACCGATAAGACAATAGAAACGGATGGTCAAAATCCATACATTGAGACACGATCCTTACTCAACAACACCCACGACAGGCGGCACACATAATTAGCAATCACAGGCGTTATACGGAGACCCAGAACTGAACAAAGAGAAATGACCGAAATACAGATGCAATAAAGGCGAGAGGTGGTCGCAAACACAAACACAAGGGACATCTTTAAAACGCCATACGGCGCAGCCAACAGAGACCTTCAAACAGGAACGTCAATCCCTACAGAAGGCGAAATCTGATGTGGCGCCTAGCGCCCCATCCTTGGAGAGAAACTCAACGATCTTCAAGCAGCACCTTCGTGACAGCCACCACGTCAAATGAGCCGAACCGCGCCCGTTTAAAAAAGTCGTTATCTTCATCATAAGCGATAAAATCGGCATCGGGAATGACGACGCAACCTGCAATGTCGCTCCTCTCGACTTTCGTGCATCCGACAGCATGATACTTGCGCACTATGTCATCCTTGCTATCATTACCCTTCGGCGGGATATCCAGTACGAGCAGTTTGACACTGTCATCGTGGTCGACAAAGCGCATGTAGTCCGGAATGTAACTTAGGCTTCGCTTTCGTCGACATTCTTGTGCCGACGATAGTGGCATATATGTGTATAGTAACCTCCGCACTTCGTGCGCGCCGTCTGAGTTGAGTTCCGTCATGATTCGTTCTAAGTAGTTTGTCATGGTCGGGTCATTGAGGCAGGGATAAGTATAGAATTCATCTAGTACTTCTTCTGGAAGATCGTCGTAGACCTTCTCGGTCTCCCCCATCCACGCATCATCGTGTTCAGGATCAATGCCATGAGCTTCCGCGGCGGCTCGAGCCCAATCACGTTGGCTCGGATACAGGGTGTTGTTGATGAAATTATTATATTTGCTCGTCTGGGTCCGAATGTGCTCTCCTAGGTCTTCGGGGTCGGCGTGGGGAGCAATGAACCATGGGCGATCGTACGGAGGAAGAGACATCGTGAAAGAAGGTGCAAGATGGCGGCAGATGATAAAAAAGTTAGTTGGCTTGTGAGTGACGAAAGATAAGCTAACGGGCTTTGAATCGCATGCTGGTTTAAATACACGACGCGGTGACATCGAAAACCTCTTGCCTTCTGCGAAGAGCCATCAAATGTCCCCGTCTAAAGCGTGGTCCAATAAGAAAGAATGACCCTAGTCGCCTGCAAAGAGTATTGCCCCTTCCCTTATACATATTTCTGTCACCCTCGCCCAAGAAGCACCTTTTGCAAGGGCTAAAGGTTAAGATGTAACGGGCACGTCATTTTCTGTCGTTATCCCAAATGTTCTTGGCTCTGAGAGACGAATCTATTGGTGGGCGATCTCCCCGCCCTGATCGGCCAAGTACATGCAGCACTGAAAGGAACGGCCGGCAGCGTTTCGGCAGAACAGCCGCAGGCTCTCAGGCCTGCTGTTCCGATCAAGAAGTCGGTGATGGCGGACTACATCGTCTGCCTTGACGATGGAAAGAAGTTCAAATCGCTAAGGCGCCATCTGTCGACCCACTATGGCCTCACGCCGGACGAATATCGCGCCAAATGGGGCCTGCCGGCGGACTATCCCATGGTCGCGCCGAATTACGCCGCTGCGCGCTCGGCCTTGGCCAAGACCATAGGTCTCGGCCGCAAACCGAAAGAGTCGGAAACGCCGGCGCCGGCGAAGCGGACCGGCAAGAAGGTCGCAGCTTGACTTATCTCTCGAGGGTCGTTCTGGAGCGCGCAGCTGCTATCGGTACGATCTGCGCAGAATAGGAAAAGGCGGGGGCCAAACCATGCCCTACCTCGCGTTCATTCGCACTTGCCGGGACGCAGGAGAAAATTTCAGCCAGCTTTACTGAGGCTACCGGCAGAGGACTTGCCAGTGCGGCGGTCCTGTTCGATCTCATAGTTGATCTTCTGGCGGTCATTCAGCGTCGAGAGGCAGCGCGTTCGACAGCGGAAATGTAGTTCGGCCGAATGCGCGGACGAAGATTCAAGATCAGCATTGGCGGGATGAAACCGAGCGAAATGCAGGGACAAAATCCGGTTAATGAGTTAGCGAAACCAGTTCGGGCGCGCTCGCCTGTCCATGAAACCATGAAAACAAGCGCCCCGTCTTGAAGGAACACCGTGACAGGGTGAACCAGACCGTGCGAGCTATGCTGGAATTTGGGTGACGAGGCTGATCAAGCGGCGCTCTGCGGCTTCGTTTCGATGACCTCGATTCCGTCCAGGAACGTGGCACCTGCGATGAGTTTCGGCAACTGATTTTGTCCTTTCAATCGTCGCCACGTCCTGGCCGCGGCCATGACCAGCTTGAAGACCATCAGCCTGGCGGTTTTCGAGGATAGCGAGCCCTTGGTACGCACCGTGCGGTGGCGAACGGTGGCAAAGACGCTTTCGATGCGATTGGACGTTCGCAGATGATCCCAGTGTTCGGCGGGGAAATCGTAGAACGCCAGCAACGCATTCTGATCTTTCGTCAGGCAGTCGACCGCCTTGGCATATTTCGCGTCATATTTCTCGCCGAAGACGGCAATTGCCGTTTCGGTCGAGGCCCGGGTGGGAGCGAGATAGATTTCGCGCAGGTCTGCCTTTATGCCGGCCTGCACCGATTTCGGCACCTTGTCATTGATTTCATCGGGCTGACGAAGGCGAACAATGTTGATAGTCTCATTCATGGCGTATCGCTCTCCTTGAGAGGTTCTGGCAGGCTTCATCACCCGCCTCGATACG
Organism: Mesorhizobium maamorense; assembly: GCF_044998965.1. Lineage (NCBI taxonomy): Bacteria > Pseudomonadati > Pseudomonadota > Alphaproteobacteria > Hyphomicrobiales > Phyllobacteriaceae > Mesorhizobium > Mesorhizobium maamorense. The sequence goes on along the minus strand of NZ_CP173355.1, from coordinate 95,582 downwards.
CCGCTCTCCTCAAACCGTCATCACCCAGTTCCGCCATAGCTCCCAAGCCGGCTCCGCTGCCGCAGTGGCTCACCAGGTGGCATATCTACATGGTCCCGACGAAGACCCTTGGAACATCGTCCTGCTTTGACCCGCCACCAGAACACGGCTTCATCTTCTCCGCCTAGCTGCGCCGGCCAGGTATGACGAGCGGCCGCCGCTGACCTGCATGGCCACGCACAGACGCATCGGCGCAGCGAATCAGTTGTGTGCGTCAAGTTCTGCAAAAATGGCGTGGCATTCAGCGGTGACGTTGGCGTGTCCGCCGCGCAGCCCCCGTGTTTAGCGGAGCGGCGGACATGGCGGGCGCGTCTCAGGCGGCCAGTGCCCTAAGGTTCTCCTTCTTGTGCTCGCGCAGATGGTCCATGTTGAGGTAGCGGGTCGCCTCGAGCCAGTTCTCGTGGATCTCCACCGCCAATGCCCGAACCAGCCGCAAACAGCTCTGCGGGTTGGGGAAGATGCGAACGACCAGGGTGCGCCGCTTGATCTCCTGGTTCAGCCGCTCCAGCATGTTCGTCGACTTCATGTGCTTGTGATGCGGCAGCGGCAGCCGATAGAAGCTCAGCGTCTCCTCGATGTTGTTCTCCACCCAATCCACCAGCTTCGGGTATTTGGCCTGCCATTTGGCGATCCACTGCGCCAGGTCGCGCTTGACCTCGGCTAGGTCGCGCCGGTCATAGAACCATCTGAGCTCCATCAGGCAATCGTCATCGACCTTGCGCGGCACATAATCGAGCGCGTTTCTGAGGAAGTGCACGTAACAGCGCTGCCAGACTGCCTCAGGCAGGACTTCCCGGATCGCTGCCCTGAGCCCCGGATGGTCGTCGGAGACGACGAACTCCACGCCGGCAAGCCCGCGCTGCTTGAGCCCTGCCACGAACGCGCGCCAGCTCGAATGGCTTTCCCGGTTGGCCAGTTCGACACCGAGCACCTGGCGCCGGCCCTCCCAGTCGACCCCGATCGCCACCAGCACCGCCTGGCTGGCGATCACGCCGGCTTCGCGCGCCCGCTCATAGCGCGCGTCCAGAATGAGGTACGGGTAAGGTTCGGCAAGCCGCTGCTCAAAGAACGCCTTCAGGGCTTCATCCAGCCGCGCCGTCGCCTGGCTTACCGTCGAAGCCGAGAAGGAATGGCCGCACAGCTCCTCGGTGATCGCCTTCACCTTGCGCGTCGACACGCCTTGCACGTACATCTCGACCAGCGCCGACACCAATGCCTTCTCCGAGCGCTGATAACGCTCGAACAATTCCGTCGAGAACCGGCCGGCCCGATCTTGCGGAACCCGAAGCTCCAGCACGCCAACCCGCGTCACAAGCTTGCGTTCGTAATAGCCGGACCGGTAACCAACCCGCTCCGTCGTCCGCTCGCCTTTCTCGGCCCCGATCGCCTCCGTCATCTCGGCTTCCAAAGCCTCCTGCACCACAGTCTGCAAAACTCTGCGAAAGCCGTCCTCATCCGACAACAGCAACGCTTTCAACTCACCTCTGCTCAGTCTAACGTCTCGCTTGGTCATGGCACTTACCCTTCCACGGGAATCGGTGATCGCAACGTCACCAGCGTGCCATGGCCGCCCCTCGCCTCAGAGTAAGGGCTGCTCTCTCTCCAGAGCTTTTTGCAGAACCTTCAGGACACTATCAGCGAATCTTCTGCCTGTACGAGGAGCGGAGTTTGACAAAGAATAGACGTCAGCGGAAGCCTGCAATCCCGCAGGCCCGGATGTCATGCCATTCTTGTGGCGGACGCCGTGATCACGTCTGAACAAGCAGCGTGTGTCGCCGCCCGTTCACCCTCATTTACGCGAACAACTCCTTGTAACCGGTCGCCTCTTCCGTCGGATCGATGCCGAGGATCACCTGCGCCATCTCCTCATAACTGGCATCGTCGGCGGAGGCGGCGTTGAACCAGGTCTTCAAGACGAAGTCCCTTGTCAGGACAGCCTGACCGCCTACGACAAGGAGCACTTCAAGACCTACTTGAGGTTCCTGGACGGCGGCGCGAACGCCGGTCGCATGGCCGTTGTCGCGATGGTTGCGAAAGCACGACAAGGAGGGCGAGAGCGCGGGCCGGGGACGCGGAGAGCCGCTGGCGTCGTGGCTTATTCGAAGACCGTTGGCGACGGCGAAAACCGTGCGATCGGCCTTAGATAATATTCGCACCTCCCCCAAGTCGCCGAGAGCATGAGGCAGCAGCGACCGCTTGTCGTCGAGGTCAACAGAAGCGTGGGCTCGTGCGGCCACAGTCAATCTGGGCCGGCATCGACCTGACTGCCATCCCGAACGATATAACGGTCGCAGCGGTGGCCAGAACGACCATGGGAATAGCGTCCGGCCTTCGTTCATCTCGAAAAAGGGATGACCGACCACCGGCTTGCCATCGAGATCGACCTGTGCGGCGCCGGCATCCAGTCTCGCCAAGTATTTGGCCATCTTGGTATACGCCAGCAGGGCTCTCCTTAATTCATCATCAGACAGTTCGCCGTCAAGCACGCGAATGTCATGATGGATGCCGATCTTGAGCGGCCTGGGCGCTTCCGGATTGAACGCCGCAGGCCACTTGGCCGATAGAAGGCGGAAAAGCTGTGCAGGCGATTTGCCTCGGCTAGCAGAGCGCCCCTATCGGATGCAGTCGCTGTTGGGGTGCAGCCACTGGGACGCGGATCGGCTGCGAGACGAGGTTCGCGATTATGTGAGTGGAGGCGTTGGGCGATGAGGATGGCGTCCTGATTGTCGACGAGACGGGATTTGTGAAGAAGGGTGATCGTTCCGCCGGTGTTGCGCGTCAATACTCGGGAACGGCGGGGCGGATCGAGAACAGCCAGATCCGCGTGTTCTTGGCGTACGCGAGTCGCTACGGTCAAGCGCTGGTCGATCGTCGCCTTTACCTGCCGGAAAGCTGGACAAAGGATCGGGCGCGATGTGCCAAGGCGTCGATCCCGGAGACGGTCGAATTTGCGACCAAGCCAAAGATGGCGCGCGCCATGGTCGAGGCGGCGCCTCGATGCCGGCGTCCCATGCGCTTACGTTCTTGGCGACGCTGTCTACGGGGCCGACAGTAGCCTTCGCCGGATGCTGAAGCTCGCGAGCAGCCCTATGTCCTGGCGGTTCGAGGCGCTCACTTCATGCCGCCGTCGAGGGGATCGTCGGTAATTAGCCAGCGAGCTCGCGCCCGAGGAGTCGGTCTGTCATGCGGCAGCTAGGGGAAGGCGAAGAACGACGTGATCCCAACTGCGCCGCCAACTCTGCGTGATCGCCGGATATTTCTGACCCCATTAGCCGGCCTCCAATTCCTTCAGAGCCTTCATGCCTGCTTCAGCATCTATGGCACGATAGATCGCAGCGACACTTAGATCACTCGACTGGAGAAAAACAGAGAGACACAGCTGTCGCGCGCCGACTCCAATGCTCGCCTCCTGACGAAAGGCGGCCACACGGTTGTGGGATAGAGCCAAAATTGGTTTCAACAGGCTCATCTTATTCATTATGAAAAGGAGTACAGGAATGACACGCCGCCAGTAGCGGCTGAAAGGAAGACATTTACAAACAGAGACAGTAAATACCACAAGGCACAGTCCACGGTGACACAGAATGACCATTCTGAATAATACTCACGAAAACACAACCAAACAGTTGCGTCGACCAGACTACCTAGTCGGTCTCTTCAGAGCTCGACTCCTCCGGCGGAAACAGTACCGGCGCCACAGCGAGCACATCTACTGAGCCGAACCTACTCCGCTTGTACAGGCATTTCGATGTGTCATGCTGAGTCCAATCGGTCTCGGCAATTACGATGCAAAATGCTATATCGTTTTCTGTGACCGAGCCGCATCCAACTGAATGATACCTTGCCACCATAGCCGATTTGGATGTATAAATGGAATACGGTGAGATGTCGGCGGCCAGAAACTTTCGTTGGCGATCGTGGTCCATAAAGCACATGTAGTCTGGAATGCGATCAACCATTTGCGCTGACTGGCATTGTCGTGCAGCGTCTCGCGGCATGTAGATGTACAATAACCGACTGACCTCCCGGATGCCGGCCTTCTCCGTTGTTTCGATCTGCTCCAGCTGATGGCTGGGATGATTAATGCACGGGCAGGTCGAGAATGCGTCAGCTGATTCCACATCAAACCCGCGACGGCGCGTGTTGGAAAGCCAAGCGCGTTGCGCGACGAGCAGACGTTCATTGAGAAACTTATTGTATTCTTTCTTTGCCGCGAATAGGGCAACGTCCAGCTCTTCTCTGGAGGTTATCCGGGTAAGATCCAGGCCACGAAAGGTTGGGCGGTAATAATCTGGGAGCTCCATTTGAGCGCCGGCTTGGAGGCCGTGATGTTGAGGATGGCTGCGAGATACCCCGTGAACGCAACCCATTGGAGCTCCCGCGGCAAGTTCCCAAAAGATAGCAATGGACTTGTAGACGCGGCTGACTTCGAAAACGATGATTCGGGGGTTAAATAGAAATCCACCGTGCGTTGCGTCTACTCTGCGATTATTAGATTTCGCAAGCGGCGATGAAAGTTGGCTTTTACGAAGCTCAGTCGTCGCCCCTTCGGCCACATGAATCGAACACAGCAGCTTTTTGGATATTCAATCGGCACCAAAGGGCCGTCGCAAAAGGCCGAGAGTGTTTTCACTATTGGATGACAATGACCACGAAGTGACCTGCTAAGCCGCTGGCTGGCATCTCCAGCAACGGGCCATTTCTGTCACTTTCGTTCAAGAAGCACCTTACCTTTTCAAGACCACAAACGACCTCTCAAGATATAAAATCTAATTGAGCTGTAACTGATTTAGTTGGGACATTTAGAGCGTGCGAAAAGACGCCCTTGGAGAGACTGACGAGTCGTTCGGTTGGGGGCAGCATGCTGTGACGTGGCCACGAGCACGGCTCGCTCGTTCACACATGTGACGATGAAATCGACAGCGACAGATAAGCAAATGTTGGCGGATCATAAGAATATTGATTTATTGATAGCCATATATTTTCACACAGCGCGGGCGGCTGGGACTCCAGACTGCGCGAACATAAACAGTAAACGTCTCTTCCATAATGAAAAGGCCATTATTGTTGTTTCATTCCGTCATCCGTGACCAACACGTCACCTTCTCTCTTCCTAAGAGGTCGCGTGTTACAGCAAAAGAAATAAACACTTCCTATCTGGAGCATACACGGATGTAACGAAAGACCAAAAGCAGCTATAAAAGATTCACATCCCCCGTTTTGGATATCAATTAAATCGCTCTAAAGATCGAATGTTTTTTATTGTCTATCGCGACATGGCTGATATCCCTCGCTTTGAGCGCCCCCAATATGGTCCCATCACCGTTTGGAGGGGACTGTTGACGGCTGAAATCAGCACCCAGGTGAATCGTTTCAATGAGTGGAAGAACGAAATCCTGCTCCGCAAACAGCGTATGTGGGTTGGAGGCGTGCGCAATCAGCAAACTCTCCCGGAGGGTATCTCTGAGGAAAATTGGGAGGCTTTATTAACTGAGTTTGAATCATTTCCGTGCATGAATGACCTAGCGGACGGCGGCCCATTAGAACAGATCGTACCGGGACACGTGTATGTCTATCTGCCGGCAGACATTGCAAGCTCTTGTCAGAACCAACAATCGCTGGCGCCAATTCCGGATTGGATGTGCTCTGGAAATTGGATGAAGATTGTGGCACTGACCACTCCACCGAATACCGCATCCAAGGAAAAGATAGTGGAAGCTTACCATGCATGTCACTGCTATCAGGTCGACGAGGATGACATTCAGCGCTGTCTCGTCATTCCCAAGACGGACATGATGAATTGGGATGGAATCGCACACCGTCGCCGCCGTATTCCATATGACGTGATTACTTCCACAAAGGTGTAAGCCGCAGGCCTTGGCTTTGGAGTTCAAACTCCTGTTCGATTGTGTGCTGTCTGTGATGTCTGTTTTCGATTTAGTTCCTTTCGGATTTATGACGATGTAACCGTCATTGTTTCATTGTCGTCGCTGTTTTTACGTCGATATCTTTACAAGCGTTATTTTTGTTTCTTATAATAAGGCGAGACGCTTTCAACCGTCACTGTCATTTCCCTTTTTATCTCTCTACGCATGTTATTTGCTTGTCCATTGGACCCTGTCACTGTCTACAATTGCGGTCCAATAATGAAGAGAGCACCCCTCTCCTGGCGCGAACAGTCAGGCAACACAGCTCCGCGTTCTTTGGCGCATAGCACTGTCTATGATTGCGGTCCAATAAGGAAAGAACTATAGCCGCTTTCAGCTAATCATCGTGCTATATAAACGTTGTAATGTTTTGGATACAATACTCACAAACAAAAATCTCATCGAGAAGCTCATTCGCAGCTTTCCCCCGCCCCCGCTTGAATCTCGGCTTCCATGGTCTTCTTGCCCAGCATGCGCTCGAGATCGCGCGCCCGCATCTCCAGTAGCTGTACCGCGTGAGTGGTCCAGAGCTAACACCGATCCAAACAGACCCTCCAGAATGCTTCTGAGTTTCCGGTGGTGGCATGGGGCGCATGTTACTGAGGTGGTGATCAAAGTCGCAGCACGTCGGCCCGGATCGTTTTGTGGTTTTATGCGTGTGATCGTATTCCGTTCTCGTTTATGCTCTCGTTTTCCATCGTGCGATATTGTGCACTGTTTTTTATTTAAATAAATATCCAGGCTAGTTTGCCCTAATAGTCTTATCTAAGCTTGGTTGCGGCTAGTATAATCTGAGATATTCTCTGAATAGATAAGACAAACGCAAATCGACATATGATCTACTGTACGAGGGCGGGTGCGAAGGCGCTGCGCAACTCACTGTTCGCTATATTGAAGAACCGCGAGGATGAGCTCTCACCCAGGATGAACGATCTGATCGTGGGGCTCTATGAAGACTGGCTCTGGCTCGACGAGCGCTTCCGTCACCGCCAGATCGAAGAGATCAGCCGGAACGAGGCGAACTGCCGGCGCCTGATGAACGTTCTCGGCGGAGCAGAAACTTCACCATCCGACGTCTTCTGCAGTCTCCGTTTCGATTGCGTTGCGCCGAGGGTCTTCCAGTAACAGCGGCTATCCGACGGACCGCATCGTGGTGCCTTCATATCCCGACCCCGCGAAGCGCCTCGTAAGTCCGGACCAAAGTCAGCCGCTCGCGCGCCCCTTTGCTGTGCCACTTAAAAGCCCGTCGAGCTGATCCTCTTAGGGACCGATCTTCAGCATCGGTTGATGCTCACGCTTATTCCTATAGAGCGACCGCGCGATCGACAGACGGTATTGCAGTTCCGTGCTTTCCTGATGATGCCGCACCTGGTTCACGGAGGACTGGCGGACATAAATGTAAGCGAGCTTGCCGCGATGCGCAGCAGTGACGCACTCGTCCGGTCTATTCGATGCTCTCAACATGCCGATCCGCCACTGCCGGCGCGCCCGTCGTTCGCATCCGCAAGAGAAGTCGCGCGAAGCTCTGTGCGACCTGCTTCTGCGTCTCTCCCGGCAAGTTGAGCCAAAGATTCGGAGGTCTTGCCACGCCGGGTCCGGAAGTTCGGTGACGGTCTGGGACGCTACGGGGTGCAGATTCGACTGGATGTTCATCGCGAATCACCTCCTCGACGAAGGCCAACGTGCTGTTCAAATGGTGCATCAATGTGAGCAGCGTTCGAACGTTGATGCGGGCCAACGATTTCGACGCGCCTTGTTCTTCCGGTGACGCCGCTGCAAGGTCGGTCACTGAGCGCCGAATTGAGCGGCGGCGTCCGTCAGGTGGTCGAACAACGACGAAAGCCGGACCGGCGCAGAACGGGACGACACGATCTCCAGGCGCTGACCAGCTAGGCCGTGACGCGGGTCGATGACCGTCAAATGAGACACCACTCCGTCGAGAATGGCGGCAGCCTCTGATGTTTGGTGATCCCGTGGTGGCAACCGCGATCCTTGATCGCCTGCTTCATCATTCGATAGTGATCACCATCCGCGGTGACAGACACCGGCTTCGCGAAAAGCGTCGTTCCGGCCTATTGCAGAATGCCGGAACGACGCTCGATACCAAGGAAACTGCAAACCAATGAGAGGGGGTCAAATCTCCCGTTCGCCCAAGGGGTCAAATCCTCACTTCGCTTGACACGCCGCGCAACCGGTGCACCCTCGAAGCCATCTGCAACCGCCTCAATCATTCTATTCGCAGGCATAGCGCAGACATAGAAATTGACACCGCAAGCTCCTCGGTTAACTCAGTATGATCATCGCCCGCGCATACTTGCATCGCCCGATGGGATGGCCTTCCCGCTTACGCATATCTGACGCGCTACATCGAAGACGGCAGGATACCGATAGACAACAATTTTCTGGAGCGTTACATCAGGATCTGGAGCGCACCCCATTTTGACCGGACAGGCGGCATAGCCGATAAGGCCGCCGCCGGCGCTGGTCCGTCGCCGAGAAGGTTCGAAGCTATGCAGCCGGGCATGAGCGTTTCCTACGTGGCACGCCAGGTGACGGCTTTGCTGAATCGGCACAAAGGCGCAAAGATGGCAGGCCCATGGCCAATGCCAAGCGTACCTCAGGGTCATGCAGCAGAACGGACTGACCCTTCAAAGCACACAGCTCTGCGGCCCACCCGTTGCTGTCGTGGAGCCATCCCGAGGGCCGCAATGAACGCGATTGCCAGAACGGCTGCACCGACGTGATAACTTCGACTCGCCGAAACGGCTCATCGGAACTCTTGGACATAGTCGTACTCATAGGCGCATGCCTATGCACAAACGTGCCGGTAGCTCGATTGTCATCTTCCCAGACGCCGACACCATCCTGTTCTTGCTGCCCAAGGATCGACGATTATTGTGAGGTCCACCGGCACTCCGGCCTCAAGTTCCGCTCGCCTCGCGAGTTCTTGCGCCCCAGTGCCTAAACCCAACCGCCGCATGTCTCGTGAAATGGGGGGCCACTCCAGGATCTTTGCCACCGGCAGGAAGAGTGTAAGCATCCGGTAGGGACGGCGGCGTGCCGGATTTGAAGGGACAACTAACTGTCGCCTGTTAGCCAGTTGGATCGAGCTGGTCTCGAATGATTTCGCGAAGGACCTCGATGCGGAAGTCGCTAAAGGCAGGAGTTGCGATTCCATCGAGATCATAGGACCCACAGCTTACCATCCTCAGGCTCTAGAGCACGTCCCGTGATCGATGAATCGATTGTGATGTGACGACGAGCTTCTCCGGTGATTCAACATCCACCTTGATGGAGGTGGATGATGGGAAAAGCACTGAGTGGGGATCTGCGGTCCCGGGTTTTGAAAGCTTCGGATGCCGGCATGTCGGCCCGACAGGCGGCGGCACGGTTTGGGGTCGGCATATCGAGCGCGATCCGCTGGATTGCGCGGGCCAGGATCGGCGAACTGTCGCCGCGCCCGCAGGGCCGCCGCCGCGCGTCCAGCCTGGATGCGCATGACGCCTTCATTTTCGGGCTGATCGAGGAGCGCAAGGACATCACGTTGAACGAGATGGTGGCGCGTCTGGAGGTGGAGCAGTCTTTTCGGATCAGCCGCAGCGCCTTGAGCGCCTGGCTCGGCCGGCACAGCTGGACATTCAAAAAAAGTCCGCGCACGCACTGGAGCAGGATCGCCCCGACGTCCTGAAGCGACGCCGGGACTGGTTCGACGGCTAGAGATGCTTGCGCCGGCAAACGTTCAAGGCTCTCCGGCGGCCGCATCGCGGACAGTAGCAACCGCCATTTTGCTTTCCAGTTGATGCGAAACAGACTCAATCTCGCGAAAGATGTCCTCAGGAAGCCAAGGCATCGGCTCGTTCGACTCGTCGCTGAGCACTTGGTCCATTGTGCGCAGCCGGTCTCTGAGTTCCTGATGCAAATGGCCGAGTTCATCAGTTAACTCTCTGGCCTGTTGAGCCCTAAATGGGAGCTGCAGCAGACGATCCCCCCTAATTTCTCGGGCTTCGAGGGAGCAGTGAACACTTTCCGTACCACTTGGATTTAAATGGTCCGCAATCTCCTGGTTGAAATCGGTTTCGTCACGCCCCTCGTGATGGGGAGAGAAGTGGGCAAACTTCTCAGCACGCTCGATCAGAGCTCGGCGCTGGTGCAGTGTCCGGGGGCTTGGCTGAATGTGCTGGCCAATGATACGGCCGAGGGCGCTAAAACGAGCCTGAACGTCTGGACAAAGGGGGCCGGCTGACGCTTGTAGATGTCTTGTGCAATGCACTCGGCGGTATAGCGAACCGCCCGTTCTCGAGCCGTCGAGGCTTCATCATCAAGCGCCATGTTGTCGAATCGGTTGGCGTAGCTTTGCTTCAACTTGGCCAGCCTCGATAGTGTGACGAAAATGTCCAGACAGTCGTCCGTAGTGAACTCGTGCGCCACAATTTTTCCTTGCATTTCATTGAATAGCTTGGTCGTTCAACTCAGGCTGAGCAGAAAGCGCCACCTGTTCTAACATTCGTGCCCTTTGGCATACCATCCCAACGTCAGAGCGATCTAGATGCAACACGTACTTGACTAAGTTCTGATCTTTCGTGAAGCCGTAAATGTTTGGCTTTGTTGGTAACACGTATGCTATGCGATTTGCCCTCTACAGTCCTAATAGCTTAACCGAAATTTCATCGGCCAATCGCGGTTACGAGGAGTGATGGTGCGGGCTATCTCTCGAGGAGATCGCTCTCGCCGAGAAGAACACCGATAGCCCAACTGAATTCGCGCTTCGGGCCTGCGCGATAGCTTTTTCCTGTGCGGTGATGCTCTCTTTGGTTTGTTTCTATTTCCGCCCGGTCTTCTTCCGTCAGCGCCCGGCTCTGCGCATCAGCGAAACGGCAATCGATTTCCCTTCAACTTCAGCAATGCGCCGCGACCAGCCCCTCCCGAAATACTTATTCGAGGAAAGGGACTGCACGAAACCTCTACGACTTGCGCAAATTGCCCGGATCGTCTCTCTGCCGTCCGCGGCAAGCGTCTTCCCGAGCGTCTCGCTCCCGGCAAGGCCGTCCTGTTTCGCGCCAACTGCCGCTTGCAACCAGCGAACGGCCCGCCGAGGTCCGGACATTACGCCAGCGTCGAAGGTCGCAAGATCGACTCCGTATGGCAGGCTGTCGCCGCGAATTGGCTTCCAGCAGTCTGTTTCATAAATCGATTTCGCGTCGTCAAACGTCAGATTTTTGATGTCAAGATGCGGATATGCGTGAGCTGCGATCCCATATTTTGTTCCTTTCAGAATGCCCACCCCGACATTTTGGCCAGTCCAATTGCCCCGATCATTTGGATCATTCGAGTATCCGCCTTCATACTTTAGGGTGAAGGTTAGACAGGACAGTAAATTGCCGATTGCCATAGGATGTTTTCCTTACCGATCACCCTGCACATTCTTAAATGGACCCGCGCGAGCACAGGAACGGTCGGGGCGAACAGCTCGTCAGCCGCGCCGCATCAGATTCGTTCGCGTTGACCTGCCATGGCGAACTCCGAGATGGAGAAGCTGCACGCCAACATCGCCAACCGTGTGGACGGGTCGAAGTCAGCAGACCCGAATAGACCGAACGGAGGCGCACCCGTGTCACGCAACGGTGGCTTATTACCCCCAATTTCGATAGGCGATCCGAAAGCAACGCCTGAAGTTGGCCCAGCTTAAACACATTCGCCACAAGGAACTACTACCTTCCATCGGCGGAGATGCACTTGGCGGTACCCCTTACAGCTCTTGCATCAGCGAGGGCCTTCGGGCAGAAGTGGCTGCTGGCCTTTGATCACGGCCCTGGCCGCCGAGATGATCGCGGGAATCAGAATCGCAGGGCTGATGCCGAACAGCTTTTGCTCGGCAAGCTGCTGATCTTTGGCAAGGTCACCTGCAATTTGGATCGCGTCGCCACGCAAGGTCTCGTCAAATCCGTCGGGCTGCTGGCCTTTAATCACGGCCCTGGCCGCCGAGATGATCGCGGGAATCAGAATCGCAGGGCTGATGCCGAACAGCTTTTGCTCGGTCAGCTGCTGTCCTTTGGCAAGGCCACCTACAATTTGGATCGCGTCGCCACGCAAGGTCTCGTCAAATCCATTGGGCTGCTGGCCTTTGATCACGGCCCTGGCCGCCGAGATGATCGCGGGAATCAGAATCGCAGGGCTGATGCCGAACAGCTTTTGATCGGTCAGCTGCTGTCCTTTGGGAAGGCCACCTACAATTTGGATCGCGTCGCCGTTAGGCTGCTGGTCATTGGTCTCAGCCGCAATCATCGACGCGATCGCGCTGATTAGACACGCATTGTCTATAGCGAAAGACTTTCGCTCGAGCTGATCCTTCTCTCTAGCTGTGCCGAGTAGCATCTGAATAAGCGCCGATGTGTCCATTGTTGATCACCTAATTGATGTTTAAGGGTCGGTTGCCGTTTCCCAGCCACATTACTCCGCCGGCGCTTCAAAGGTGATGAAGGAGCGGAACCCTGTGTCGATTGGAACCTTGGGTTCCTTTAGAAGAGGCGTCTGCTTGAGTCCGATCTTTCTGATTTTTGACTGCGTTCTGCGCACCAGCGCAGCCATGCTGGCTCCGAGGCCAAGCGCCTTCAATGAATGGAGAAGGGCAAAGGTAAATGCCGACTTCCCTCGCGTTAATGCGGTGCTCGCGGCTGCCGTTTCGGTTTCGAGGCAGGCGGAAAAAAGAACGCCGTTCAACTGTACCTGCCCCTTCTCATCCGACGGGGACGCCGGCATAAAGGCCTGCGAACCGGTCAGGGGAACTCGCGAATTCGCCGTGATAGGTGAATTCCGAAGGCAAGTCATCTCACCAAAGCGTTTAACTGCTGTTGCCCTGTCCTGCGCGTAGATGTGCTCTATGAATTCGTCGCGGCTTGGACGCATGTAGGTTTTGGCGCGAGCCCGCCCGGCTACCTCGGAGTGCTTGAACACCGGCGCCAGCATCCGTTTTTCAAGACCGCCGGAGAAGCAGCAATCGGCAACGAGCGTGAATATTCCAGGCGGCAGAGTCAGGGCCATCTGCACGATCGCGTCATCGAAGAAATAGCCGTCGTAGAGAACAATGCATTCATCAATGACGCCGCCTCGGAGTTCGGTCGTTCCGTGACCGGAGAAAAATAAAACTAACCGGTCATCCGGCGATGCGTCTGTGCAGAGCTCCCGAAGTGCGGCCGTTACGTTGGCTACGGTGGCTTCGGAATTGACAAGTCGAATGATCTCGTCGAATGCGTAATCCTTCTTGAGTACCTCCTCAAAGGCGCTAACGTCGTTGACACAGCTCGGAAGGTAGTTGGCTGGGTCATGATAGTCGTTGATGCCCGCGACCACCGCCCGGCGCCGTCGGTTGCGTTCGGCTTTTCTGGTGCCAGCTTTGGACACACTGTGGGAACTCAAGAAACCGTCAGGTTGGCCGAGAATCGAAGGCTTCTGATGTTCAACCATTGAAACTCTCTGTGACGCGGAATCTATAGTTGCTGCGATTATACAGAAAGTCCGAAGGAACAGCCGTGAAACTCGCGTGAAAAACGAGAGCAGGCTTCACCATCGTTCGTCAGAGCGGGTCAGTGCCGATTCCGACGTGAAGCCGGCCGCCATTCCAACCAAAAACCGACTAGTCTTAGCTCGACTTTGTACGCTCTCAAGCTTTCTTCAGCACGGACATCGCCCTCGAGCCTGCCGAAAGATTTGAACCTTTGAACGCGTGATCGAGTGCGGACTTGTGTCACGCCTTTCGGGTGCGGCCATTTCACATGCCGCGGGCCGGTATGGTGATGCGCGGATCAGGTCCAAATCTGCTTGGCGAGCTCATGAGGCTCTCGTTCAAACACTGGTTTTCCTGACCCCGATCTGGTCGATCATTTGCCCATGCGGTTCTTGTCGGCGGCAATTTTGTGAGGGGATGAGTTGCGGACAAGGGCTGTGCGCCGCGCGGAGCGGTTGTGGTGGTTGGGTGCTGTCGTTGTTGTTGACGGGAGGGGTGGATCGGGGCGCTCAGGCGGCGACTGCCGATAATCGAGCGTAGGTCAGGGCCTACTCGCGCTGGAAGAGGCCGAGTTCATGGCCAGCTTGACGCGGCGCACCGAGACGCTGACCAGGGCGCCGATCTTGGAACAGTTTGAGGCGAATGGTGGCACCGCTTGCCTTGGCGAGACGGGTGTTGGCCAGGCCGATGCGGCGCAGCGCGCAGATCAGCACATAGGCCATGGAGGCGAACCAGAGCCTGAGCTGGTTGGCGCGTATGGTGGCGGCCGAAGTGCGGTCGGCGAACAGGTCGAGCTGGCATTCCTTGATGCGGTTCTCCATCTCGCCGCGGGCGCAGTAGAGGTCCTCTAGAGGCCCTGTGCCGGCCAAGCCTCGGCGTCGAGCGAGGTGACGACAAAGCGTGGGTTGGCCTCGCCTTGTGTCCACTCGGCCTTGGCCACGACTCGGCGCCGGCAGCTCCAGCTCTTGCGGGTGGTCCACTGGAAGTCCTTGAAGCGGCGGGCGGGCCGGCTGGTGAAGGCACTCTCGGCTCTGGCCTCCTCCAACTGGCCCCGATGTGCCGGACCAGCCGGACATTGCGAGCCAGGCCGAACAGGTAGTCGACGGCATTGCTCTCGCACCAGGCCATCAGCTCCTCGCGGGCGAAGCCGGAATCGGCGCGCAGCAGGGACTGTCAGAATCATCACATGGCTATCGAGAAGGAACTTCTGGACCAGTTGCTTGCCGGCCGCGATCCGAATGAGGTGTTTGCCAAGGACGGATTGCTCGACGACCTGAAGAAGGCGCTTTCGGAACGGATTCTGAACGCTGAACTCGACGAGCACCTTGGGGACGAACGCACCGAGGGCAGCGCCAATCGCCGCAACGGCCATTCGAGGAAGTCGGTTCTGACGGGGACATCGAAGATGACGCTGTCGATCCCGCGTGACCGGGCCGGGACCTTCGATCCGAAGCTGATCGCCAAATACCAGCGCCGCTTTCCCGATTTCGACGACAAGATCATCTCCATGTACGCGCGGGGCATGACGGTGCGCGAGATTCGCGGCCATCTGGAGGAGCTCTACGGCATCGACGTGTCGCCGGACCTGATCTCGGCTGTCACCGACGCCGTCCTGGAGGAAGTGGCCGAGTGGCAGAACCGCCCGCTGGATCCGATCTATCCGCTCGTCTTCTTCGATGCGATCCGGGTCAAGATCAGGGACGAGGGCTTCGTGCGCAACAAGGCCGTCTACATCGCGCTCGGCATCCTGCCGGACGGCACGAAGGAGATCCTCGGCATTTGGATCGAGCAGACCGAGGGGGCCAAGTTCTGGCTGCGCGTCATGAACGAATTGAAGAACCGCGGCGTCGGCGACATCCTGATTGCCGTCGTCGACGGCTTGAAGGGCTTCCCCGAGGCGATCAACGCCGTCTTTCCCCAGACTGTCGTCCAGACCTGCATCGTGCACCTGATCCGTCATTCCCTGGAGTTCGTGTCCTGGAAGGACCGCAAGTCCGTCGTGCCGGCGCTGCGGGCGATCTACCGGGCTAAGGACGCCGAAGCTGGCATGAAGGCTCTGGAGGGCTTCGAGGCCGGCTACTGGGGCCAGCGGTATCCGGCGATCACCCAGAACTGGCGGCGCAACTGGCAACACGTGGTGCCATTCTTCGCCTTCCCCGAAAGCGTGCGCCGGATCATCTACACCACGGATGACATCGACAAGCCTGATTTCGGCTTTTTCGACTCCTGGCGTTTCTTTGTTCGGCTTCAGATGAGCCTGTTTCTTCGTCCCGGCCCACAGGATTTTCCGTGCGAGCGTGTCGAGACGCAGTCAAGGCTGGCCGGTGCGGTGGCGCCACGGCCGGCTGCGAGGTTTCCAGGCCACGCCTTGACTGCGTCGAGCACGGCGCCAGTCTGGAGCGGACCGAGACGGCGGTCGTGCCGGCACATTCCCTATGCTATATTTGTCCGGCACGGACGACCACGTGGCAAAGAGTGGTGTAGGGGATGAGAGTGCCGCCACGCAGCCTTATAGTCGTTCCTCCTTTGTGGCGTCCGTGCGCCGCTTCGGCCCGCGTGACCGCCAATGCCGAACCATCAGCTCGTAGGCACGCTCGGCATTCTCGGCCGCGGCCTTCTCGCTGTTTCGCAACTCCTTCACGTTGTAGGCGTAAGCCGAACCGCGGCGACCGACGCCGCGCTCGCCCGGCGCGCCAGCCTTAAGAGCGAGCTGCCTCTGCTTTGCCGCCACCAGCGCCGGGCGAGCCCAGAAGTAGTCCTGCTCCTTTGTCAGCAGATGCCAGATCAACACCGCGAGCTTGCGGGCGACCGCCACGGCTGCGACCTGATGGCCACGCTTGTTGCGGATGCGCAGGAAGAAGGCCCTGAGCGGTCCGGGCGCCTTCGCCGCTGCCCAGGCGGCCTCGACCAGCATGGCGCGGGCATGGGAACGCCCATGTTTGCTGATCCGGCCATATTGCGCCAAGCCAAGACCGGATTGGCGCACACGCGGATTGAGGCCGAAGTAGCTCACCAGCCTCTGCGGCTCGCGGAACCGCCGGATGTCGCCGACGGCGGCGATGATACCGCTCGCGACGATGGCATTGACGCCGGTGATCGTCTGAAGCCGCCGGACTTGCACATCATCAACTGCTTCCCGGGCGATGTCGCGATCGAGGTCAGCCAAATCCTCGGCCAGGCGATCGATCTCGCGGATGTGGCGGGCGATAGCGGCCCGCTCGTCGTCGGGAAGCACCTGCTGCTCGAGCCAGGCGCGACCCCGACGGTTGAACAGATCGGCATGCGGGCACTTCGGCACGAGGTGCGCCTGCAGGATGCCATGCACCTCGTTCTTCACGCGCGTGCGATGCCGCACGACCTGATTGCGCCGCGCGACGAGGCGGCGAAGCCGCTCAGTCCGCTCATCGGGAACCCAGACCTCCGGCAGAAAGCCGCTGGCATGGAGCTGCGCCAGAACGCCGGCATCGATCTTGTCGGTCTTGATCCTGGCATGGGCGATCGCCTTCACCTGCATCGGGTTGGCGACAATCACCCGGCCGACATAGGGCGACAGAACCCGCACCACCGCCATGGCGTTGCCCGTAGCCTCGACGACAACCTCATCCGTCCGTCGCAAACTGCGGCCGAACCCTTCCAGTCCCGAGCGGGTCATGTCGACCCGTCCGTGATGGCGCAGCCGGCCGTCTTCCCAAACCACCACCTCCGCAAAGGTGCGGTGGATGTCCATTCCAATCACACGTCTCATCGGCTCCCTCTCCTCAAACAGTCGGGAGCGGCGGGCGACGCGACACCTACGGATCCGCGCTCTCGGCGCAACCGGGCAGGTCGCAGGGGCGGCCAGCTACTAACGCGAGCTCGCAGCTCATCGAATACATCGGCCTGCCCGCACTTGGCGTGCTCCCGGTGCCCCTGTCCCGGATGGTCGCACCATACGCCGAAAATCGCTCATCTCCAGCGGGGATCGGATGGCACCGTCATGATCATACCGGTTACGAACGCGATCGAGGCGCTGAACTCGAAACTGCGCCGCGCCGTCCGCACCCGAGGCCATTTCCCCAATGACGACGCGGCAATGAAACTGTTATATCTGGTCCTGAACCACGCCGCCGAGGATTGGAAACGACCGCCGCGCGAGTGGTTCGAGGCCAAAACCCAGTTCGCCGTCGTCTTCGGCGAAAGGTTCGTCAACCAATGACGAAACCGGCCTCGCGCACAGAATTCCTGACAGTCCCCGCGCAGCACGATGCGCACCTTGGGCCAGCGCTGGCGTAGCCGGTGCACGATCCGCTCGATCTCCTGAACCGAGCCTGCCGACGCATCGATGTTGGCGGGCCGCAGCTTGGCGCACAGCAGGTGATCGCCGCAGAAGATGTAGAGCGGCAGGTAGCAGTAGTTGCCGTGGAAGAAACGCCCCTCCTGGTTGCCGTGCAGGGGATCGTCGGTGGCGTCCAGATCTAGCACGATCTCCTCGGGCGCAGCCGCGTGCACCCACGAACAGCTCGACGAACAGCGCCTCAATCGCCGCCGGATCATGGCTGATCTTGTGATAGCGCGAAGGCTGCGGGCGGCTCAGTTCGAGCCGGTTGAGCGTCGACTTGCCGGCCACCGCCGCACATTTCTTGTGACGGCGCGCCTTGAGCTTGCCGACCAGCACCGCCATCACCGGATCATGGCGCAATTCGTCATGGTTATTCAGGTCTTCATAGCCGAGCGCCAGCGCCAATGTTCGCTGGCCCACCAGCGTCTCGACCTCGTGCTCGATCAAGTCCGGATTGCGAGCGTCCACGAAGCAACGGGCAAAGCGGCCGACCAGTCCAATCGCCCGGTCATCAGCCCCAGCAAAAGCGCGCCGGCATCCGAAGTGATCGTCCCGCCGTCAAAGCCGGCCACCACGGCGCGCTTTTCAACAGCTCCAAAACCAAACCGTTCCGCGCTACACTCTGTTTGCGTCGGGGAACACCTCTGCCTCGGGTAAGTCTTTGTAGCAGAAGAATTTTCCCTGATTCGGAGCCCCGATGCACCTCAACTTCGTGAGATATCCGGGTTAACGTGGCCAAGCGGCGCGGTATGGCACGGGCGCTGTCGCCCGCAAGCTCGCCGTCATCCTGCATTGCATGTGGAGCGATGCGACAGAATTCCGCTTCGGCAAGGCACCCGGCCCCGTCCCGGCATGAAATAGGCACAACGGACCAACGAAGGAGGAGTTGATTCCGCCCGAATGGGCGTGATCCGGATAGTTCCCGTGGGGAGGATGGCAACGTGATCTCGTTAGCACGATCCTGACGAACTCTCCCAAGATCGTTCAACAGATTGAGACGCAGACGCCTCGCTTCTACGGACCCATCATGCGGCGGCCGGACGTCGACCGCGAAGAGAAGCGAGTGACCCGCGCGGCGACTGGCCGGAAAAAATCAGGAGGAGCTTGACCTCAACGACCCCAATCAGAGAAGCCTGCTAGGCTGTAGAGCCCGAGCAATGCCGGGGTGATTCGTGCAATAGCCTTGTCGGACGATTGCCGCTGAGTCTCAACGCCAAGGTGGACACGGGTCTCGGCGAACCGTGCCCTCCATTTGCCCATCCACACAAGTTCAAACGGGCCAACCGGCAGCTCAAGCGCCTGCGCACCATGCTGGGAGCGGTGATCCGCGACATCACCCGCAAGCTCGTCGGGTGGCCGGAGCTGATGCAGGTCTTTGCTCTGCCGCTGTCGCTGGCCCGGCGCGTCAGGGATCAGCGCCAGCGCGAGCGGGGCAAGAAGGTGTATTCCCTGCACGCTCCGGAGGTCGAGTGCATTGGCAAGGGCAAAGCCCACAAGCCCTAGGAGTTCGGCGTCAAGGTCTCCGTCGCCACCCTGCTGCAGCGCAGCCGCGGCGGCCAGTTCGTCGCCCATGCTCAAGGCGCTGCCCGGCAATCCTTATGACGGCCACACGCTGGCCACCATCATCCCGGCAATCGAGGACACCATCGGCGTCAGCCTCGGCAAGATCGTCACCGATGCCGGCTATCGCAGTTACAACGCCCCGAAGGGCAAGATGTTCAAGGTCCATGTCGCCGGCTACAAGCGCGGCCTCACCAAGGTCGTCAAACGGGCGCTGCGACGCCGGGCCGCCGTCGAACCCGTCATCGGCCATCTCAAGAACGACCACCGTATGCGCCGCAACTTCCTGGCCTTCTCCGAGGGCGATGCCAACAACGCTGTGCTTGCCGCCGTCGGCTACAACTTCAGCCTCCTGCTCAACTGGCTGAGGCTTTGTGTGCCTTCTTCCTGGCGCTGTTCGCCACCCCCGCAGCGCCGCCGATCCAGCCACGAACAGCCTAATCACCTCTGGACGATCCAACCGGGCGGGTGCCCATTTGCCGGCCCCGTCTTTCCGGCCCTGATCGCAACCGCCGTCAGCGAAATCGACGTTCTTCACCGCCGACTACCAACAGTGATTCTTGCCCGCGCGATAAAGGGAGAAGGCGCCGGCGTTCGATATGCGCAGCCAGCTCGCAGTTGAGCTTTGGTCCGATCGGCACGAGACGTGTTTTGAAAAACTTCGTGCCGCGGACGGTGATGATCTGCTCGGTCAGGTCCACGTTTTGCAGGACCAAGCGAAGCGCCTCGCCGATGCGCATACCGCTACCGTAAAGCAGCAGGAGATGGGTACGATAAATTGCCGGCACCTGAGGACTGTGCCCAACCTTCAGGATCGAGGTCGCGTCCACCAGTCGACGTAGCTCTTCGGTCGAGTAGACGTACGGGATCTGTTGCGGCGGCAGCTTCGGGATTGTTGACGGCCAGCGGCGCGACGCTGACTTGGGCGCTGGAAACAGAAGAAGCTCAAGGCCTTCGTCGTCCATACCTTGGACCAACGGCCAGGTCAGCCCGGCAAGGCGAGCTCGCCGTAGGTATCCATGCACAACCCCATTGCTGATCCCAAGCATGCGCGCAATGCGCGCTTGGTGAGGCCCTGGACATGCCTGAAACGTAAAACTTCTCTGATCCGGCGAATCGACAATCTCTGGGTTGACATCAGGCTTCCTCGTTGCATTGACGAGGCAACCTGTAGCCCGGTTGAGATGTCGGCCAAAGCGTCCACAACCTTCGAGAAGGCTGCTCAGGATCGTCTGAAATCGTTGCTCACGATCCGCGAAATCCGTGCTCACGATGCGGTGAAATCCGTGCTCACGATCGACTGAAATACGCAAGTCTGCCGGAGGTGTTGATCCTCCAACTGCTGCGGGCTCAGATAGCCAAGCGCCGAATGGAGCCTGCGGTTGTTGTAGACGTCCTCGATAAGCGGGGGAAGGTGTTCAGTGACGTCGTCGAAGGTTTTCGAAAGCCATCGGGTAGACGGCTTCGACCTTTAGCGTCTTCATGAAGCTCTCGGCCTTGGCGTCGTCATAGGAATTGCCTCTGCGGCCCATCTAGCCGATCAGCCTTGATCGGCAAAAAGCTGCCGGTAGATCTCGGCAGCATATTGCGAGCCGCGATCGGAATGGTGAATGCAGCCTGGCGGTGGTCTTTTCCGATTGATGGCGGCTCTCAATGCCGTCACCGTCAAGCGCGCATCGATGGAGCGGCCAATGGCGTAGCCGACGATCATGCGCGACCAGGGACAGAATTGAATGGATGGAATGCTATGACAATTGATGACTATGATTGGCTCAGCTGGAAAGTTTCGGCTACGCGAAAAGACGCCCCTTAAAGAGAGTGGCGGGTCGTGGTGGGGCGCAACCTCTGCATTTTTTAATGTTTGAAAGGCTACCTTTCTGCCTGCGCCAAGAGTTGCATGGTTCTTGGGCGAAGGAGAATTTTGCGTCATCGCTGTCGTATTCTGTCGTTCTTCTACAGTGAAAGACGATTTGGCTTTCTCTAAACGGTTTAAAAAAATGATATAACTCTTCAATTACAAATCGCCATAGTCTGACTAAAAAAAAGCAATCTTTGAAATTGTGAAAAATCCACATCCATCTTCTATTTAAACCCTCTCATCATTCATTCTATCCAACTTCTCCAATCACAAAATAATTAAGCAAACTCTCTGACGTTTTTCACAATGCCTTGGTATGCCCCTCGCTACCTACATCCTGACCATAACGCGCTCAGAAACCTTATGTTAAACTACGGTCGTGATCACGCTATCCCGCCAGCTCAGCTTGTGTTCAGCTACATCTATATGAATCAGTCGAATGTAGAGCAATTTGTGGCTGGTCGGACTTTGAGCAACGCATCGGTCGCATCGAACGTGTCTCCGCATGCTGCGCCGCCTGAACTCTTTGATAGGGGGCTCACGTGGTTCATCCTTGTTCACATCACAGACGCCGGCCGAGACTTGGTAGCATGGGGGCACGCGACAAGGGCAAGTGGATGATCAGAGTCGTCCGTACACATTGGGCCTGGCAATTATTTGTGGTGTTGTGCGCTTATGTTGTTTTTGTATGCTTGTTTCCCCCTATAATCCTTATGTATTTGTTTGCACCCGTCATATGCGCCGGGTGTTCTGCAATGGTTTTATCAAATAAATAAGCCGAGGCCAATAAAATAATGCTTTTTAATGTGATTATCTCCATACACTTTTAATTCTATTTTGTGCTAGAGATGCTATCTTAAGACAATACGATTTATGCAATAGACGAAGTGCATAGCTGAATGCATAGCACCAGCTTATTTTTGTTGCAGACATACGCTAGTTGCAATAGGTACTGAGTTCTCGCATGTGGCGGCCGTCACCGGTCGTCACCGGAAGGGTACATCGAAATCGTCCAATCCCGACACGTACCCTGTCACCACCTCTCGATTCCTCGCTTCCGGGCAGGCCTTAGAGACCGTTTGATATCCTACTCCAGCGTGCAGCAATTGCTTGCCGCATGATCTGCCCCGAAAATTCTGCAACAGTTGCTGATTCACGAACTGCTCTCTGGTGCGAAACACGATAGCCCGGGACTGCTGCTCCTTGGTCTTCGGTTCGACAAAGCGCATTGTCGGTCGTTGCGCTGCTTCGACGATCGCCTCCGCATCTGCGACGTCGTTCTTCTGCCGCTTGACGAACGGTTTGACATAGGCCGGGGCAATCAGTCTTGGCTCATGGCCAAGCCGAGCCATCTGACGGGCCCAGTAGTGGGAGCTGCCGCACGCTTCCATCGCCACGACACATGCCGGTTGACTCGCCATGAACTTGCAAAACTGCAGGCGCGACAGCTTCTTGCGGAACACAACTGACCCATCAGCTGCCGCCCCGTGCAGCTGAAAGACGTTCTTTGCCAGATCGACCCCAATGATGGTAACCTTTTCCATGGATGCCTGCCTCTCCTTTGCATGGCGCTAACACCACAAACTTGGCACATTGCGATGCCGTCGGAGAAGGCTGGCATCCACCCCATCAGCAAAAATGGCGTGGCATTCAGCGGTGACGTTGGCGTGTCCGCCTTGCAGCCCCCGTGTTTAGCGGAGCGGCGGACATGGCGGCCGCGTCTCCGGCGGCCAGTGCTCTCAGGCTCTCCTTCTTGTGCTCGCGCAGATGATCCATGTTGAGGTAGCGGGTCGCCTCGAGCCAGTTCTCGTGGATCTCCACCGCCAATGCCCGAACCAGCCGCAAACAGCTCTGCGGGTTGGGGAAGATGCGAACGACCAGAGTGCGCCGCTTGATCTCCTGGTTCAGCCGCTCCTGTCAATGCCGCTCGAATTTTCCCCAAAAGTGCCGAAGTAAAATTCCCCAGTTTCGCTGCTCAGACTGTCGCGGAGGGGTGTCCCTTAGTGGATTTAATGTCGGCGGCGTGATGGAGGCTTTTGATCGCAGGTGTTCGGGCATGATCTCGGCGTGCTGACGGAGCCGATAGCCCGATCCCTCGATCTGGACGACGACCGCATGGTGAATCAGGCGATCGAGAAGTGCGGTTGCGACGACAGGGTCGCCGAAGACCTCGCCCCATTCGGCAAAGCCGCGGTTTGAGGTGAGAATCATTGCGCCCTTCTCGTAGCGGGCGTTGACGAGTTGGAAGAACAGATTGCCGCCACCGTGGACGACGGGCAAGTAGCCGATCTCATCGACAACGAGCAGAGCAGGCCGGCAGAAGAAGCGAATGCGTTCCTGCAGGCGGCCTTCGCGTTCGGCCCTTGCCAGCGCGGCGATGAGTTCGGCGAGGGTGCAGAAATAGACGCTCTTTCCAGCCTTCACGGCCTCGACGGCAAGCGCAATGGCCAGATGGCTCTTGCCTGTGCCGGGCGGGCCGAGGAAGTGGACGACCTCGCAGCGGGCGACGAAGCCGAGTTGGGCCAGCGTGAAGATTCGATCGCGGTCGAGCGAGGGCTGGAAAGAGAAGTCGAAGCCGGCGAGCGTCTTGATCGTGGCCAGGCGCCCCATGCGCAGTGCCGTCTTGATCCGGCTGTTCTCGCGCAGGGTCAACTCTTCCGAGAGGAGGATGTCCATGGCTTCGAGGGCGGCGATCTCGCCTTTCTCGAGCCGGCGTACGACATGATCGAGCGCTTCGAGCGCCCGCGGCCATCTTCAGGCCGACGAGGTCGTGGCGGATCCGGTCGATCGTGGATGGCGTGGTGTCGAGCGCGTTCGTCATGGACGTTGCTCCTTCGCCATCACCCGGGCGTCGTAGAAGGCCAACGGGCGCTGAGCGACCCTGTCGCCCGAGCCATGAAGGATGACCTCGTCGTTCCTCAGTCTTTGTCGGCGCTTGTGGACGTGGATGTTGCGATGACCCGGCTCGACATGACGCTGGTGTCGGCCTTCGAGGATGGGATGGGTGGCAATGAGCGCGCCGTCCTCGAAGATGCGAACTCTTCGGCCAGCGTGTGCACCTCAACGACACGGCGCCTGGTGGCGTCGGGCACGCTGTAGAAATTGCCGCCGACGCTGGCCATGCCCTCCCGGCTGATGCGTCGCTCGAGCTTTAGGACCGATCGGAACGGAGCCAGTGGCAGCGGCCGCAGCGCTGCCCGCTCCTCGGCGAAAGCTTCGTTGACGACACGCCTTGTGGTGGCGTGAACCCTCGGGTTTGCGACCGTGTCCAGCCAGTGACGCAACTGGGCGTTCAGGTCTTCGAGATTGCGAAAGGACCGGGCCAGGAAGAAGTCCTCGCGAATGTAGCGGAACGGCCGCTCGACCTTGCCTTTCGTTTTGGCGCGGTAAGGCCGACACGCCTTGGGATGGAAACCATAGTGGCGGGCAAGATCGACGAGGGCACGGTTGTAGACGATGCCGCCGGTATCGCCTTCGCCGATCACAGCCGTCTTCATACGGTCGTAAAGCACTTCGCGAGGAGCGCCGCCAAGCGCCTCGAAAGCCCCAGCATGGCAGCGCAAGACAGTCGGCAGATCCTGGTGGACGACGAAGCGTGCCCAGATAAGGCGACTGAAGCCAAGCACCATGGAGAATAGCCAGACGATTCTCGGCGTGGTCGGCTCATCGGTAAAGACGACATTGAACTGGGCGAAGTCGACCTGCGCCTGCTCGCCGGGCGGGGTCTCGAAGCGAACCTCGTATCCACGCTCCGCCGCGGCAGGACGGACGTCGCGCAGGAAGTCGGTGACGGCCGTGTAGCCGCCGCCATAGCCGAGGTCCTTCAGTTCCCGGAAAAGCCGGCTGCCGGTGAGTCCGGGATATCGCGTGACGCGTTCGCGAAGATAGGCCATGAAGGGATCGATCACCGCCTGACGCGGCTTGCGCGGTCCGTAGGCCGGAGCCTCGAGCCCGCGCTCAATGTATTTGCGCACCGTCTTGCGGTCGATCCCGCTCTCCCTGGCGATCGCCGACACCGACAGGCCCTGCCGATGCAAATCCAGTATCATCATCATCTCCCCGATCTTGATCACCGAAATCCCTCTCCCGACCATCGGGAGAAGCATCAACGATTACGCGCCGCCGGTCTCCCGGAGCGCGCTCCGGAAGACCGGCGGCAGCGCTAAACTGGGGAAGATTCAAACGGCACTTCTGGGGAGTATTGAGCCGGCATCGACAGCTCCAGCATGTTCGTAACCGGTATGATCATGACGGTGCCATCCGATCCCCGCTGGAGATGAGCGATTTTCGGCGTATGGTGCGACCATCCGGGACAGGGGCACCGGGAGCACGCCAAGTGCGGGCAGGCCGATGTATTCGATGAGCTGCGAGCTCGCGTTAGTAGCTGGCCGCCCCTGCGACCTGCCCGGTTGCGCCGAGAGCGCGGATCCGTAGGTGTCGCGTCGCCCGCCGCTCCCGACTGTTTGAGGAGAGGGAGCCGATGAGACGTGTGATTGGAATGGACATCCACCGCACCTTTGCGGAGGTGGTGGTTTGGGAAGACGGCCGGCTGCGCCATCACGGACGGGTCGACATGACCCGCTCGGGACTGGAAGGGTTCGGCCGCAGTTTGCGACGGACGGATGAGGTTGTCGTCGAGGCTACGGGCAACGCCATGGCGGTGGTGCGGGTTCTGTCGCCCTATGTCGGCCGGGTGATTGTCGCCAACCCGATGCAGGTGAAGGCGATCGCCCATGCCAGGATCAAGACCGACAAGATCGATGCCGGCGTTCTGGCGCAGCTCCATGCCAGCGGCTTTCTGCCGGAGGTCTGGGTTCCCGATGAGCGGACTGAGCGGCTTCGCCGCCTCGTCGCGCGGCGCAATCAGGTCGTGCGGCATCGCACGCGCGTGAAGAACGAGGTGCATGGCATCCTGCAGGCGCACCTCGTGCCGAAGTGCCCGCATGCCGATCTGTTCAACCGTCGGGGTCGCGCCTGGCTCGAGCAGCAGGTGCTTCCCGACGACGAGCGGGCCGCTATCGCCCGCCACATCCGCGAGATCGATCGCCTGGCCGAGGATTTGGCTGACCTCGATCGCGACATCGCCCGGGAAGCAGTTGATGATGTGCAAGTCCGGCGGCTTCAGACGATCACCGGCGTCAATGCCATCGTCGCGAGCGGTATCATCGCCGCCGTCGGCGACATCCGGCGGTTCCGCGAGCCGCAGAGGCTGGTGAGCTACTTCGGCCTCAATCCGCGTGTGCGCCAATCCGGTCTTGGCTTGGCGCAATATGGCCGGATCAGCAAACATGGGCGTTCCCATGCCCGCGCCATGCTGGTCGAGGCCGCCTGGGCAGCGGCGAAGGCGCCCGGACCGCTCAGGGCCTTCTTCCTGCGCATCCGCAACAAGCGTGGCCATCAGGTCGCAGCCGTGGCGGTCGCCCGCAAGCTCGCGGTGTTGATCTGGCATCTGCTGACAAAGGAGCAGGACTACTTCTGGGCTCGCCCGGCGCTGGTGGCGGCAAAGCAGAGGCAGCTCGCTCTTAAGGCTGGCGCGCCGGGCGAGCGCGGCGTCGGTCGCCGCGGTTCGGCTTACGCCTACAACGTGAAGGAGTTGCGAAACAGCGAGAAGGCCGCGGCCGAGAATGCCGAGCGTGCCTACGAGCTGATGGTTCGGCATTGGCGGTCACGCGGGCCGAAGCGGCGCACGGACGCCACAAAGGAGGAACGACTATAAGGCTGCGTGGCGGCACTCTCATCCCCTACACCACTCTTTGCCACGTGGTCGTCCGTGCCGGACAAATATAGCATAGGGAATGTGCCGGCACGACCGCCGTCTCGGTCCGCTCCAGACTGGCGCCGTGCTCGACGCAGTCAAGGCGTGGCCTGGAAACCTCGCAGCCGGCCGTGGCGCCACCGCACCGGCCAGCCTTGACTGCGTCTCGACACGCTCGCACGGAAAATCCTGTGGGCCGGGACGAAGAAACAGGCTCATCTGAAGCCGAACAAAGAAACGCCAGGAGTCGAAAAAGCCGAAATCAGGCTTGTCGATGTCATCCGTCGACTTCATGTGCTTGTGATGCGGCAGCGGCAGCCGATAGAAGCTCAGCGTCTCCTCGATGTTGTTCTCCACCCAATCCACCAGCTTCGGGTATTTGGCCTGCCATTTGGCGATCCACTGCGCCAGGTCGCGCTTGACCTCGGCTAGGTCGCGCCGGTCATAGAACCATCTGAGCTCCATCAGGCAGTCGTCATCGACCTTGCGCGGCACGTAATCGAGCGCGTTTCTGAGGAAGTGAGCATTATGCCGACGTCGGCATAACGTGCATTGGACTAACCCGCTCCGCGATTGCGGAGCGGCAAGGAGGTTCTGCGTCGACGGCGCGGTCTGGATGGCGTCGTCCGTGGCGCCGGTCATGCGTGCAAAAGGAGCTCCAACTGCGCGAGCATGGGGTGGCTGCTTACAGGCCATTCCATCGGACAAAGGAGGAGCTAGTCATGACCCAACTTCGCCAGCGCATGTGCGAGGACATGCAGGTGCGCAACCTCGCGCTCAACACCCAGCTGTCCTACCTTCAGCAGGTCTCACTGTTTGCCCGTCACTTCGGCAAGTCGCCGGACCTGCTCGGGCGAGAGGATATTCGGACCTATCAGATCTATCTGACCAACGAGAAGAAGCTGTCGCCCGGTTCGATCCACACCGCCATTGCGGCGCTGCGCTTTCTCTACAAGGTGACGCTCGAGAGGGACTGGGCGGCTGAAGAGGTCCTGCCGCTTCCCAAGAAGCCGCAGAAGCTACCAATCATCCTCAGTCCCGAGGAAGTCCAGCGGTTCCTCGGTTGCGTCCTCGACGTCAACACCACGCCGTCCTGACCACTTGCTACACCGCCGGCTTGCGCATCTCGGAGGCGATCCAGCTGAAGACCACGGACATCGACAGCCAGCGGATGGTCGTCCGCGTCGATCAGGGCAAAGGCGAAAAGGATCGCTACGTGATGCTGTCGCCCAAGCTCTTGGAGATCCTGCGCACCTACTGGAAGGTGCGCCGCCCGGAGGCGTGGCTTTTCCCTGGCGATCGTGCTGGCCAGCCGATCACCAGGGATGCGGTGGGACAAGCCTGCGCGAAAGCGCGCGACCTCTCCGGATTGTCCAAGCCGGTCACGCCCCATAGCCTGCGGCACGCCTTCGCCGTCCATCTATTGGAGGCCGGCGCCGACGTGCGCACTATTCAACTGCTGCTCGGTCACCGCAGCCTCGCGACCATCGCCCATTACCTGCGGATTGCCACCAACAAGGTCTGCGCCACGTCGAGCCCCTTCGAGCTCTTACCGCGTCCGGCGCCCATCCTGCCGCCATCCGCCAAACCGCAATACTTTTGAGCGCGCGACGATGGCCCGCTCGGGGCCGGAAGTGGCGGATATCTTCCGCTGCCACGGCGAAGCCTATCGCGCGCAGCATGACGCATCGCTGTCGACCGCCCAACGCCGCGTCATGACTGCGATCGAACTATGTCGGACCGCCGCGCTCGGCGGGCACATCGAAGCATGCGATCAATGCGGCCACCGGCGCATCGCCTTCAACAGCTGCCGCGACAGGCATTGTCCCCGCTGCCAATCGCTGGCCCGCGCGCAATGGCTGGAGGATCGTCGCGTCGAGCTTCTCGACACACAATACTTTCACGTCGTCTTCACGCTGCCCGGCGACATTGCCGCCATCGCCTATCACAACAAGGCGCTCGTCTACGGCCTGCTCTTCCGCGCCGCCGCCGAGACCCTGCACACCATCGCCGCCGATCCCAAGCACCTGGGCGCCGAGATCGGCTTCTTCGCCGTGCTGCACAGCTGGGGCCAGAACCTGCTTCATCATCCGCATCTGCACTGCGTCGTCGCCGGTGGCGGCCTGTCTGCCGACGGTCGTCGGTGGATCGCCTGCAAGCCCGGCTTCTTCTTGCCGGTCCGGGTGCTCTCACGCCTGTTCCGACGATTGTTTCTGGAGCACCTGGAGAAAGCCTTCGACGCCGGCCAGTTGCAGTTTTTCTCTGGCCTGCAGCACCTGAGCGAGCGCGACGCCTTCCGGCGCTATTTGGCGCCGCTACGAAAGGCTGAGTGGGTCGTCTTTGCCAAACCGCCCTTCGCCGGACCTGCCCAGGTGCTCGACTATGTCGGGCGCTATACGCACCGCGTCGCCATCTCCAACAACCGCCTCATCGACATCGAGGACAACGCCGTTCGTTTCCGCTGGAAGGACTACCGGCACGGCAATCGGCAGAAGGTCATGACCGTCGCGGTCGACGAGTTCATTCGCCGCTTCTTGTTGCACGTCCTGCCCGAGGGCTTTCATCGCATCCGCTACTACGGCTTTCTCGGCAATCGCTACCGCGCGCAAAAGCTCGCCCACTGCCGCGACCTGCTCGGCATGCCGGTTCCAGAGCCGTCGGATGGCTCATCCGAAAGGGATTACCGCGACCGCTATGAGGATCTCACCGGTCATTCCCTCAGGCAATGCCCCGCCTGTCGTCAAGGCCAGATGATCATCGTCGATATCTTCGACGGCGCCACTGGACCCCCGCCATACTGGGATACCTCATGAAAGAACCGCTCCGCTTTCGCAGTCACCGCATCGCACGAGCCGTTCGGCCGGAAAACCGAGTCGGTCCCGCGAAGCTGCGCGCCGTCACCCCCGGCTGCCTTTGCCGGGCAAGGCGTGACGCCGGTCCTCACTTTGCCGAACCTATATCTGTGCCGCTTTCGGCGCACGCGACCCCTGCAATCGCGGCGTCCACGACCGCATCCGCGCCCACGCCATGCCTGTTCATGGCCACGGCCTGATTGAACGCCCATAGCGGCCACCCGTGCCGGCGGCTTAGTCCAACACGTTTTTAGCTCACCGTCGCGATCCATCTCAGCGCGCTCTAGCCACCGCCTTTCTCCGCGACGCCAAGCTAAAAACACTCTGCCTTATGCCGATGTCTGGATTATGCCGACCTTGGGGGTGGATGTCGGCTTCGGAGGCGGTGATCGCTGCGATGGGGTCGGCATATTCACCGGCGGTCTGACGGATCGTGCAAACTCCTCTTCTTGTTTCCAAAGAAGGGGATGCTTTCATGTCAATCGATCCGTTTCGCGTTCGCGTCCAGGGCCCGCTTGCCACGTTTGCGGCTGGGTTTGCCGGCGAACTCGCGCGACAAGGCTATACGCCGCTTTCGGCTCGCGAGCAGATGCGGCTGGTGGCGCGATTGAGCCGCTGGCTCGCATTGAAGGCATGGATGTGGAGGGACTGGGTGCGAGCGAGGTCGATCGGTTCGTCCGTACCTGTCGTGCCGCTGGCCCGCAACTCCGCTCGATCAAAGCACTGCAGCCCCTGTTGGCCTATTTACAGTCTCGCAGCGTGGTGCTGCCGTCGCCCCGTGCACCCGACGATCCGGCAGATCAGCTGCTGGAACGATACCAACGCTATCTGGCGATTGAGCGCGGTTTGGGGAAAGCGACCGCCGATGTCTATGCCCGGATGGTGCGCCCCTTTCTGCGTCATCGATTGTCGTCCGACGGGCGTGCCCTGGACCTTGCGGGTTTGGCCGCGACCGACGTCGTCACCTTTGTCGTGGCACGTTGCCCTCAGCTGAGCCGCGGCGCGGCAAGCCTGACTGTAACGGCGCTGCGGTCGCTGCTCACGTTCCTTCATGTCGAGGGTCTCATCGCGCGATCTCTTGCCGCTTGCGTGCCCTCGGTTGCCGGTCGGCGACTGGCCGGACTGCCAAAGGGACTGGATTGCGACCAGGTTCAGCGCCTGCTGACGTCCTGCGGCCGCGATACGTCGAACGGCTGCCGCGACTTCGCGGTCCTGACCATGTTGGTTCGTCTCGGCTTGCGGGCGGGGGAAGTCGCCAAGCTCAAGCTTGACGACCTGGATTGGCGGACCGGTGAGATTCTCGTACGGGGCAAGGGAAGCTGCATCGAACACCTTCCCTTGCCGGCCGATGTCGGCGAAGCGGTGGCGGCCTATCTGCGCCACGGCCGTCCCCGGACCGCCCAGGGCCGGACAGTATTTGTGCGAATCAGGGCGCCCCACGATGCCCTCACAAGCGCTGGCGTGTCGCAAATCGTGGCCGCCGCCGGTTGCCGCACCGGGCTCGGCCGGATCCATGCCCACCGCCTGCGCCATACGGCGGCGTCGGCGATGTTGCGCGCCGGCGCGTCGCTACCGGAGGTCGGGCAGGTCCTGCGTCATCGCCGCGCCCTGACAACGGCGATCTATGCCAAGGTTGATCGCCAAGCCCAGCGAACGATCGCCCGCCCTTGGCCGGGAGAGGTGGCATGAGCGCCCTTCGCCAGGCCCTGGCCGATTACCTGGCCATGCGTCGCGCCCTCGGCTACACGCTTGTCCGGTCCGAGAAGCTTCTTGCCCAGTTCCTCACCTACCTCGAGGCGCAGGGCGAAGACCACCTGACCACCAAGACGGCCCTCACTTGGGCGATGCTGCCGGCAGGCGCCGATCGAAGCTGGATGTCGGCGCGACTTTCCGTCGTTCGCCGCTTTGCGACCCATCTGCGCGGGATCGAGCCGGCAACCGAGGTGCCGCCGTGTGATCTGCTGCCGGGGCGATCTTGCCAAGCGACGCCCTACCTCTATTCGCAGGAGGACGTCATCGCCTTGATGACGGCAACCGCGGCCTTGCGCACGCCGCATCGGGAAGCAACCTACCGGACCCTGATCGGCTTGCTGGCCGTGACCGGAATGCGGGTCGGAGAAGCGATCGGCCTGGACCGCGACGACTTCGATGCGGTCGGCGGCGGCCTCACCATTCGGCGCGGAAAGTCCGGAAAATCCCGCGAGTTGGCGCTACATCCGAGCACTGTTGCGGCCGTAGGCAATTATCTGCGCCGGCGCGATCGACCCCGCCGGCCGCCGAACACGCCCGCCCTGTTCGTCTCACCGGCTGGCACTAGGCTGCTCTATGTAAACGTTCAAAACACGTTCCAGAAGCTCGTCTGTCGCGTCGGCATCGCCCCGCGCTCGGCAGGGTGCCGACCACGGCTCCACGACCTGCGGCACGCGTTTGCCGTTCGCACGCTTCTTGATGCTTATCGCGACGGCGGCGACCCGGGGCGCCGGCTTGCCCTGCTGTCTACCTATCTCGGTCACGTCGATCCGGGCAAGACGTACTGGTATCTCTCGGCGGCTCCGGAATTGCTGCAACTGGCCGGTGATCGTCTGGAACGACGGATCGGAGGCGGCGCATGACCGCCCTCAGCGCGACCTTGCAGGCGTTCTTCACCGACCGCCTGATCCGGCAGCGGCAAGCCAGCCCGCATACGCTCGCCGCCTATCGGGACACCCTGCGGCTGATGCTGGTCTTCGCCGCCGCGCGGCATGACACAGAGCCTTCCAGGCTGGAGTTCAACGACCTCGATGCCGCGTGTGTCGGCGACTTCCTCGATCACCTCGAGCGTCATCGAGGCAACAGCGCGCGGACCCGGAATCCGCGGCTTGCCGCAATCCGGTCGTTGTTCCGGTTCGCCGCCCTTCGTTACCCCGAGTACGCCGCGACAATCGAACGGGTGCTCGCGATTCCGCCTAAGCGTTTTGAGCGACGGCTTGTGACGTTCCTGACGGAGGAGGAACTCGATGTATTGCTGACCGCCCCCCGCGCGGTCGACCTGGACCGGGCGGCGCGACCACGCCTTGCTTCGGCCCGCCGCCCCAACCGGCCTGCAGGCGTCCGAACTGATCGGCCTTCACTGCGCCGATATCCATCTCGGTTCCGGCGCTCATGTCAGCTGTATCGGAAAGGGGCGAAAGCAGCGGATCACACCCCTTACCTCGAACATGGCCGCCGTGCTGCGCGTCTGGCTGGCCGAACGTGCCGGGCAGCCGGCCGATCCCCTTTTCCCTACACAGACCGGCAGGATGATCAGCCGCTACGCTCTCGAGCACCGGCTCGCGAGGTATGTCGAAATCGCTGCCAGAAACTATCCGTCGCTGCAGCGGAAAAGGGTCACACTGCACACCTTGCGTCATACTGCGGCAATGCGACTGCTGCGTGCCGGCGTCGACACCTCGGTGATCGCACGTTGGCTTGGCCACAAACAGATCGAGACCACCCACATTTACTTGCATGCCGATCTGGAGCTTGAAGAACGCACCCTGGCGAAAACCACGCCGGCCAACACGGCGCCAGGACGCTACAGACCGCCCGACAAGCTTCTCGCTTTCCTCGAGGCGCTCTGATTATGCCGACCCCATCGCAGCGATCACCGCCTCCGAAGCCGACATCCACCCCCAAGATCGGCATAATCCGGACATCGGCATAATGCACGTAACAGCGCTGCCAGACTGCCTCGGGCAGGACTTCGCGGATCGCTGCCCTGAGCCCTGGATGGTCGTCGGAGACGACGAACTCGACGCCGGCGAGCCCGCGCTGCTTGAGCCCTGCCACGAACGCGCGCCAGCTCGAATGGCTCTCCCGGTTGGCCAGCTCCACGCCGAGCACCTGGCGCCGGCCCTCCCAGTCGACGCCGATCGCCACCAAGACCGCCTGGCTGGCGATCACGCCGGCCTCGCGCGCCCGCTCATAGCGCGCGTCCAGGATGAGGTACGGGTAAGGTTCGGCAAGCCGCCGCTCAAAGAACGCCTTCAGCGCCTCATCCAGCCGCGCCGTCGCCTGGCTTACCGTCGAGGCCGAGAAGGAATGGCCGCACAGTTCCTCGGTGATCGCCTTCACCTTGCGCGTCGATACGCCTTGCACGTACATCTCGACCAGCGCCGATACCAGTGCCTTCTCCGAGCGTTGATAACGCTCAAACAACTCCGTCGAGAACCGGCCGGCCCGATCTTGCGGAACCCGAAGCTCCAGCACGCCAACCCGCGTCACAAGCTTGCGTTCGTAATAGCCGGACCGGTAACCAACCCGCTCCGTCGTCCGCTCGCCTTTCTCGGCCCCGATCGCCTCCGTCATCTCGGCTTCCAAAGCCTCCTGCACGACAGTCTGCAAAACTCTGCGAAGGCCGTCCTCATCCGACAACAGCAACGCTTTCAACTCACCTCTGCTCAGTCTAACGTCTCGCTTGGTCATGGCACTTACCCTTCCACGGGAATCGGTGATCGCAACGTCACCAGCGTGCCATGGCCGCCCCTCGCCTCAGAGTAAGGGCTGCTCTCTCCAGAGCTTTTTGCAGAACCTTCAGGACACTATCCGCTGGGGCTTGATCGTGTGCCCAGCATGGCCGGCTTCGTCGCACCAGCGCTGCAGCTTCAAACGGTGATGGTGCATCAGCATCGATCTTCTTGAGGGGCTGGCGCTTGAGACCCGGTACGAGCGCGGCAATGAGCCATTTCGCCTTGCTCATTTCGATGACGTCGATGACGTATTATCCTGTTTCAGAGCGGTAAGGGACCGGTCGCGTCAAACAACTGCGACATGGGGCCTCCTTCTGATGGTGGATCCAACAGCGCCAAAGGATGCCACACCCTCGCCGCTCGCCCCACAGCATCTACGCCACGGGACACGATCCTACTGAAACGCAATGAAAGGTTCAGTGGCAGGCAGGCGGCAGTTCGGGAACTTGGGCGCCCAAACGGCGATGTTGACATTTAAGGATATCATTCTCTGCCGTTGTTCCAAAGCGCAATCCGCTTCCGGCCTGCAAGGTTAGACACAATCGGAGTCGATTTCACTGGTCGCCTTGAACGTCGCAAGCTGTGTGTCGATCCAATGATCGAATGCCGCGTCGACGCCACGCAGCGACTCTAGAAAGGTGTCGGTATCCGGCTGGGGCGGGGAGACTGACCGGTCGGCTTCGGCCGGTATGTCGATCCCGTCGACCCAGACTTTGTCTATCTGCAAGCATACACGATCCCTTTCTATGCGAAGCAATTCCGGGGTCTCCGCCACGATGCTGCGCCTCAGCTCCACAAGGCTTTGTCGGAGAGAGGCTCGCGCCTGTTCCTCCCAACGCGTGCTCCAGAGTAGCCTGGCAAGCCGGCGACGCGGGACTGCGGATTCTCCACACATTGCGAGATAGGCAAGAATGGCCTGAGCTTTGCAACCGCGGGGCAGAATGCTTTTCCCCGCCGAGGTCCACGCTTCCACCGCGCCAAAGACGCGCAGTCGGAGTTGCGGCTTGCCGTTCTTCTGGTCGCAGTCGAATTTTCGCTTAGACTTCCTCATCGATAACATATGGCTCAGGTTTACTATCAACACAATGGTCGAAGGAGTGGTAGATTTTTTCCTACTGTCGAAATTGCATTCTGTGCGTCAAGTTCATGTGTGGATGCCAGCCGTTTTGCAAGAAAGAACCTGAAGCATTGGGCATGTGATCGAGTGCGGTCATGTGTCAGGCCTTGATTTGCGGCCGTTCCATATGCCGCGGGCCGGTATGGTGTGCGCGGATCAGGTCCAATCAGCAAAGCGAGCTTGCGTGGGCTCATTCATGCCTTTCTCACATCCCCGACGTCCCGGTCTCGGGTGCGTTGTTGCAAATCACGCAGGCACCCTTGCCGGATCTCGGTAGTCCTCCTGTTTCGTCAGCATGGCCCAGATGCCACGCGCCATCTTGTTGGCCAGCGCGATTGCCACCAGCATGGTTTCTTCAACGTCAAGCCGGCCAGCCAGGAACCGTCGGGCGCGCGCCTCCGAGATGCCCATCGAACCACGGCCATGGCACCGATGATGAGCAACCGCCGAATATCGCTGCAGGGCAGCGATAGGGCCGACGCCGGGCATGGTGTGCAGCGACGAGTATTACAGCTTGCTTGGACAGCGTGTCCATCGTCTTCTTCAATGCCGCGAGCCGGCTGCTGAACTGGTGGATCTGGTCAAGGAGAGCGCTGCAGATGTCGCGGACCAGATCCGGCAGCTCTGCGCTTTCGTCCTCGACGATTCCTGCCAGCCGTCGCAGGTGGCCAATGCCTTGCGGAGCAACATAACCGAACTCATAGAGGTGCGCGCGCAGCGCATTCACCAATTCGGTTCGCTGATTCACGAACTGCTCTCCGGTGCGAAACACGACAGCCCGGGACTGCTGCTCCTTGGTCTTCGGTTCGACAAAGCGCATTGTCGGTCGTTGCGCGGCTTCGACGATCGCCTCCGCATCGGCGACGTCGTTCTTCTGCGCTTGATGAACGGTTTGATATAGGCCGGGGCAATCAGTCTTGGCTCATGGCCAAGCCGAGTCATCTGACAGGGCCAGTGGTGGGAGCTGCCGCACGCTTCCACCGCCACGCCACATATCGGTTGACTCGCCATGAATTTGCAAAACTGCAGGCGCGACAGCTTTCTGCGGAATACGGGATAACCGTCTTCTGCCGCTCAGTGCAACTGAAAGACGTTCTTTGCACGGTTCCATTCAGGATGGAACGTGTCGCCGGTGATGTCGAGGGCTGCCATCTCGGCGTCGCTGACCTTGATGCCCTTCGGGTAGGTGCGTGTGTCGAGTGCGCAGTCGACCTTGAGGCCGGATTTGGTCGTCGTCGCGCCGGTCAGCTTGACCACCGCGACACGATCGGTCAGCGGCCAACCGCGCCTGTTCTGGGTGATGTGGCAGAACAGGCGATGCTCTATCCTGTTCCACTTGGAGGTGCCCGGCGGATAGTGGTGGACGTGGAGAGTGGGGCCGGTCTCGTCAGCGAGCCTCTGCAGTTCGACCTTCCACAACCGCACGCGTGCACCGTTCGAGCCGCCGCAGTCTGCGGTGATCGTCAGCTCGCTTGCTTTTGGATAGCGCTCGCGTCCCATGCGCTCGCGCCAGCAGCGGATTGCCTGCACCGCGAACGCGGCCGTGTCGCTGGTGATGCCGACGCTGACGAAGCCGGCGTTGGCCGTCACGTCGTAGACGCCATATGGCACGACCTTGCCAAGCGCCTTGTCCTCGAAGTCGTGCACGTTCACACGGCAAGGTTTGCCCTTGGGGCGATAGTCGGAGCCAGCGTTCCTGAAGTTGCCGACCAACTCCTTCTTCTTGGTGTCAACGGGGATGACCGGCTGTCCCGCAGCCCGCGCGGCGATCACCTTGGCATTGATGTGCTCGAACTGCGCGTTGCGGTCCGGATGCCGCGAGCCTTCGTCGGCCTTGCGATTGCGCTGACGCGAGAAACCGAGTTTCACCAGCTCCTTGGCGACCGCGTCGGCGCTGATCGGATGGCCTGCCGCCGTCAGCGCGGCGGCGAGTTTGTCCATGCTCTTCGACACCCACAGCAGCGGTCGCTCCGGATCGCCTAGCGTGACCGGCTCGACCAGGCGTTTCAGCTCGTCAACCAGCCCAGGGTCGCTCTCGCTCACCGCCCTGCGTCCGCCGCCGGCACGGCGAACCTGCCCCGAGGTAGCGGCTCGGCGTCCAGATCGTCCTCGCCGCGGTTGATCGTCGAGCGGGCCAGCCCGGTGATCCTGGAGACGACCGCTAGCCCACCCCAGCCGGCACCCAGCCGGCAGCACGCGCCTCGGCCGCTGCGAAATTGCGACGGCCGCGGTCATCGAGCTTGCAGCCGACCGTCTCCCAGCGATACCTGATGGCGTCCGCGTCGATCATGCGACCGACCTACGCCTGTTCGTCGCCTTCAGGAATCCCTTCGACCTGAGTCACACCGACGCACAGCGCGATTCACCTATTGTTCGGACCGTCCTTAGCCGCTTGACAAACAATGGTGAAGCCCGCCCTGGTTATTCACGTGAGTTTCACGACAATTCCACCGGACCGTCTGTTATAACCGCAGAAAGTAGATATTTCGCGGTACAACTTCACAAAATTTCAATAGCTGAACATCAGAAGCTTTCGATTGTCGGCCAAGCTGACCGTTCTTGAAGTTCCTACAGTGTGTCCAAAGCTGGCGTCAGGACAACCGAACACAACCAACGGCGCCGGGCGGTGGTCGCGGGCGTAAGACTACCATGATCCAGCCAACTACCTTCCGAGCCGTGTTAACGGCTTTTGAAAGGTAAATGACAATAAGCGACAAACACAAAGGAACGTCAGGAAAATGCAGAGAGGTTTGGAATTGCTTGCGCAGATCATTTTGAAGCCGAACGGATCGGTCGAGGCTTTTTTGGCTGATATCGAGCCAGTACGGGCGGCTTTCGCAAAAACTAATAACCAGTTCAAACGCAAGAAACCGGTAAACAAGATCAGTAGTGACTGCTACAGATTTGTGATAGGGAAGCTTGGGCAGGGCGTAGTGAAATCACCGTCCGACGGTGCCGACATTCTAGACAGGCTGATTTCGGCAGCACTGGACGACACCGACATTGAATTTCGGGCGCGTATCAAACAGGCATACGGTTTGGATGCTGTAGTGCCAGAGGCAACCCAGTCAGAGGATGAGAAGCCGAGGAAGAGAAAACCGACCGGACAAGCGCCCGACGTCGAGATGGCCGTACAAACACAAGCGCCCGATGTCGAGATGGCCGTCGAACCACTCCCGGCGCCGCTTTAGGAAGTCGGGGCAATCCTGATCCGTCGGACTGTATGTCCGCCCCGGCCGATGAGGTGGCTCGCCCTACACCCGCAATGACGCGCGTGGGATCCCCGAAGCTGATGGGGCTTGGCTGGTCCAACCCGGTGCATTGCAAGTCGCTGGCCGCGCAAGAGGTGCTGACGGTGCGCAAGCTCATTCAATTGCGTATTCCGACGAAGCCGGCCACCGATTCCGATTTGAAGCCGGCCAGTCATTCCGATTTCATTCCGGCCACCATCCTGATTTGAAGGCGGCCAGTTTTCGGACTGATCCTGGGTCTCGTTGATGTTTGGGTTGGGTTTTGTTTCAGGTCAAGCTTCGGTGTTTTCGGGTGCGATCGGCGGGCGCTGTTTTCGCATGCTTTCACCGGTGAGATCGATGCGATAGGCGTTGTGAACGAGGCGATCCAGGATGGCGTCGGCCAAAGTTGGGTTTGCAATAATCTCCCACCAGCGATCCACGGGTACCTGACTTGTGACGATGGTTGAGCGTCGTTCGTAGCGATCCTCAACGGTCTCCAGGAGATCGCGGCGTTGGTCGTCATTGAGTTTTTCCGGCCCCCAGTCATCGAGGATCAGCAGGTCGGTCCTGGCAAGAGATTTGAGGATCCTGCCGTATCGCCCGTCGCCTCTTGCAAGCGCGAGGGCGGCGAACAGCCTGGGAACCCGGTGGTAGGCGACCGAGAAGTCTTCGCGGCAGGCCCTGGTGGCCGAGAGCGCAGGCAAGCCAGCTTTTGCCGACGCCGGCTGGTCCGGTGACAAGAAGACCGTGATGCTTTCTGATCCAGTCGCAGCCGGCAAGCGCCATGAACATATTGCGGTCGAGGCCGCGTGCGGCGCGGAAGTCGGCATTCTCGATCTGCGCGTCATGACGAAGCTTGGCAGCCCTGGCGCGAGCCTCGAAACGCTTCTGGCGGCGCATGGTCGCCTCGCGTTCGAGCAGCATGGCAAGCCATTCGCCGTGCTCGAGGCCGCGCACTTCGGACTGCGCGTCGAGTTCCTGGAAAGCGGTTGCCATGCCGTAAAGGCCGAGCTCTCGCAGCATGTCGATGGTGGGATTGATCAGCATGGGTGGATCTCCTCAATGAAAGTAATCAGGGCCACGCAGATTGGCGTGATCGACGATGGCGGTTGGTTCGGTGGAATGGCGTGCGGCCTTGTGATTGGCGATGAGCGAAGCAATGCTCTTGCAGTTCAAGCCACCGATCTCGACAGCGCGGGCTGACACGGCTTCAGCCCGATTGCGATCGATGTCGCGAAACAGGCGCAGGATGCCCAGACATGTTCGAAAGCCCTGCTCTGGATGCGGACGGCTGGCGAGAATTGCGATGACCAGGCCTTCGGTCTGTGGCCCGATCGACGTGGCCCAACGCCGAAAGCGCTCCGGCGTCCATTCGGCATAGCGCCGGTGGGAACTGGGCATGTGATCCGGATCGGTTCCATGGCGAGGACCTCCATAGCGGCGCTGATGCACCGCGACGCGCTTGCCGCGGTGGAAGATCTCGATGGTGCGCGCCGTTGCTCTCAGATCGACCTGCTGACGAATGAGGCTGTGGGGTACGGAATAAAAGAAGGTCTTGAACTCGACGTGATAATCCGTCGAGACGCGGGCCAAACGCCATTCGGCAAACTCGTAATCCTCCAGTGGAAGACTGGCCAAAGCCGGGCGCTCGACGGTCTCGAAGAGCTGCCGGCGACTGACGCCCAGCCGGTGCATGACGTGGTCGTTGATGCGATCGAGCGCCTGGGCAATGGCGGCATTGGCCTCAGCCAGCGAGAAGAAAGTCTGGTTGCGCAGGCGCCCCAGAATGCAGGACTGGGCGAAACGCACTCCATTCTCCACTTTCGATTTGTCCTTCGGCCGTCGCGGCCGTGCCGGAAGAACGCCGACGCCATAGTGAGATGCCATCATGCCGTAGCTGCGGTTGATCTCGGGATCGTAGAAACTGGCGCGACTGACGCCCGACTTCAGATTGTCGGGAACGACGAGTCTGGGAACGCCGTGAAAAAAACGAAACATCCGGACATGCGAGCCAATCCAGTCGGGGAGCGTTTGCGTCCAGGTGGCCTCGGCAAAGGTGTAGCTGGACGCACCCAGCACCGCCACGAAGATCTCCGCCTCCCGGATCTCACCGGTCTTGCGATCGACAATCGGGATCTTCTTGCCGGAATAATCGACGAAGACCTTGTCGCCGGCCGCATGCTCCTGGCGCATCGTCGGCGAAAGCCGCTGCTCGAAACTGCGAAAGAGTTCGCAGAAGCGACTGTAGCCATAACCGTCGGGATGCGACCCGCGATACTCCTCCCACAGGATGAGCAAGGTGACGCCGGGCTTCTTGAGCTCGACCGCAAGATCGGCCCAGTTCGGTTCCGTGCGTCGCCGCGTGCCCTGTTTGACGCCGTTGCGACTGAAGAGCTTGTGCTCAAGCGCATCGTCGGTCAGCTCGCCTGGCAACGGCCAACTCAATCCAACCGCGGCTGCACGCTGCAGATTATCCTGGACCGTACTGCGCGCTATTCCCAATACGACCGCAATCTCGCGGGAGCTCGTCCCGCTTTCGGCAAGCCGCAGCATTTGTCTCAATTGTCTCATGGTCAGCCTTCTCTTTGCCGGCATCAAAATGTCCCCGTTCATCGCGAGGTGATTGATGCCAAAGTTGCTGACCCAGGAGGTAATGTTCAGTGCCGAAAACTGGCCGGCTTTTGATTGGAATGGTGGCCGGCTTCAAATCGGAATGGTGGCCGGTCTTTGATCGGAATGGCGGCCGGCTTCACGTCGGAATCCGCATTCAATCGAAGCTGAGGGATGTCGAGGACAGTGTGCACGCCATTTTGCGGCTTCGGGCTGAAGGTCGGCAAGACCACATTGCGCGGCTTTGCCGGGCGCGTGCACGAACTGGTGGCTGGCTATCCGAACCTGAAGATGGTGGCCGCGGCGCTGCTTTCGGCGTATGCCGTCCTGCAGCGCGAGATCAAGCTTTCGAGGAGCAGGTTCGCGCGCTGGTGCGCCGGGACCAGGGCCCGGCGGTTGATGTCGAGAAGGCCTAAGTTGCACAGCAAGCCGCGAATGTCGTTCTCGATCGCGATAGTCTTTTGCTGCAAGAGCTTGCGGGTGGTGACCTGCCCCTGAACTTTCATTCAGGATGGCGGTCAGGCACTCCCGCGTCACGTCGTCCACGATGTTCAGCACCCGGAAGCGCCGCCCGCAGGCGAATAGGTCATGCACGAAGTCCAGCGATCATGTTCGCCTCGACCAGGATTCGGGGTTCGTGTGCCCACCGCTCGCCGTCGTGCCCGGGGCTTGCGAACTGTCAGCCCTTCCCGGTAGAGCCGATAGATGCGGTTGATGCCCGATGGTTCGCCCTCCCGCCGCAACAGGGATGAACAATTGCCGGTAACCGCAACGCCGCCAAGATCACGCAACCTGCTGCGTACTTCGGTCCCCTGCGGACGGCTCGACTAAAACGACTGCCTGTCTCGATGAGGTGGAGCACTCGCCCTCCACTAATGACTGCCGATGCTGGGATTCTGTCGCTCGTCATAGATGCCCTCAAGGACTCGCACGCAGCCCATTGTCGCGTCAACGCTGTTAACCTCTCGTTCGCCTATATGGAAGAGCAGGATGCCCGTCGAGCTGTTTCGGCGCGCGACACTGGCGGCGTCCGCCGCTCGGTGTTACCGGATTCTCCGACTGCGCTTTCGCCAGACTGTGCCGGGTTCAACTGGTTCAGCGGTTTCCCCAGCAACAGCTCACCCCGTTTGACGTGGTGGCGTGTGGGCGCGCGATAAGGGGATGACCAAGTCAACGTACATTGACCTGGTAGTGGTGTGCCTTTTTCGTTTTCGCTTTTTGTAAGCTCCTGATACTTCACGATCGCGAGTGCGGCGGGAGTGTACGTAGTTGTCCTCTATATAGAATGACGTTACGGCCAATTAATAAAACGAGTGTTTGTTTTCGATTTTGCCATGATGCTTTTAAGGAGACTTTGACCAGAAATTCCGCTCTTAACACGTACTACTTTTTTGACTCATTGACTCTCTGCGAAGCGGGATAGGCGGATGCATCGCACCCAATCGATGCCAACCCACCCGCCAACAAGCCACCAATATTGCCGACTACCAGTGGTAGTCTCAAGAACGCTCGGAACCAGCGTTAATTTATTTAACTTGACATGCTTGTGACCTATGTCAATGTGCCGCCGAGCTTCGGCGTCGGTCGATCGAACTTTGCAAACGTCAGCTTCCGATTGCGGAGCGTACACCGCTGCCACAATCACATGCCGACCAACCCGCGTTGCTCACGTCACGCGGGCCGCGCAGCATTCATTGCCGCAATGTCCACCTGTTCGTCGTTCAACAGCAATTGCGATCCCCGAAAGGGATCCAGTTAGCGCAACGGCTTTCAAATTTTCTGCTCATCCAAGATCGAGCAGCCTCCGTACTTATTCCCCTTACATCCGTTACTGAAAAAGCATTCGTGTCAGAAAGCCAAAATTCAGAAGCGCATGCAACAACCTTACGACAAACGCCTTATCAAAGCCGACTTGGCTCCTCTATTATCAAATGACTAGATTGCAAAAAGACAATTTACAAGAAATATTAACAACTTGACAATCAGACTTGGCGGATAACAACGAGATTTATTAAAAAATGAATTACAAAGACACACAACATGCGACATACACCACAAGTTTTACTAAGAGGCCAAGACCAACGGCGAAGGCGCGCTTTGTAAGAGCCCGCTCGTGGCTGCGATGCAGCTATTCTCGAGTGGATCTTACAAAGCGCGCCTTTAGAGGC
Source organism: Mesorhizobium maamorense (assembly GCF_044998965.1). Classification (NCBI taxonomy): domain Bacteria; kingdom Pseudomonadati; phylum Pseudomonadota; class Alphaproteobacteria; order Hyphomicrobiales; family Phyllobacteriaceae; genus Mesorhizobium; species Mesorhizobium maamorense. The sequence continues at coordinate 52,157 of NZ_CP173355.1, read as the reverse complement.
CATAACTCGGAAACCCTGCTAGTCGTTGTCATACTCCTCTTAATCAACAAACATTGCATGTCCGATAGAGTCTATATCAAACGGGCCAAACGGGCCGTCACGAATAGATACATTGTAGTCCGTTGCGTGCTTTCTGAACAAGCTAGTACGCGGAACGGCCGCGAAAAATTCAACGTCTGCGACGGTAGCACCGTTACAACCATGTCGGTGGTAGGTATTCACTATTTGGTCTTTAGTGATTTGATCGTACGGCCAGGTTGCCATTGCCAGCAGTCCACGTCCATCTTTGCGTAGGCGCTCAGGAATATGAGCGAGACTCTGCGATTCAAGGCATTCTCTCGCGACCGTCATCGGCAAATAGAGATAGAGGAACTCGGCCCCTTGTTCGATCACCTCATAGGGGCGCTCCATGGAGGTGTTCAGATCATTTATCAACGGTTTCATCAAGAGAGCGCGTCGCGTTGCTGGAGTCACGGCAGGAGCCCGGGGGCTCCCAAGGAAACCGGACTGAGCCTGCTTAAGCCGATTACAGAACTCCGAATATTTTCTGACACGAACTCGCATGAGTTCGTTCTCGACGTTCCTTCGATCTGCTTCGTCAAACGATTCGACTTCAATCTCTGTGCCGACATACGGGGGACGCCCGTAGTTCTCGGAGGCCATAGTGAAAAATGAAAGAAGGAGTGAAGCAGAGGGAGAGTCTGGGATGAGAGCAGAGCAATCTAATCGTATTTGTGAGTAATGAGCCAACGAGTGCAGAGGTTTATAGGCAACGTATGACTCTTGCAGGCAGTGGGTCCGTTCATCCTATTGGACCGAAATCATAGACAGTGACAGAAGCTAGTCGGCAATCCAAAAGGTTGCATTAAGAGCTTGGACCGTACTGAATACCTCATCGGAATCTCAATTCCGGTGCCGTTATACTGACAGTAACATGTGGCAGAATGTGGCTTTCCGTTAATTCAAAAAAATAAACGGCACCCCTTGGACCTCGGTACGGCCATTCACGTGATCTCATCGTGACTTTCGGCCTTGCAAGATTTCGTGCTCCTTCGGCAAGCGGACAGAATAACGGCCCTTTCATAAGCGAAGGGCTTAAACAATAATGAAGGGCGCCGCTCCCCGGGGGCGCGCGCATCGCTGGCCCACTGAACGACTGGCCACTCTCTTCAAAGGGCGTCTTTTTGCGCATCGAAATGGTCCAGAAATCAATTGTAGCCAATCAATCAATCGATACACTAAGCGCTGATTCCCCGCGCGTAAGCGCCGCCCTTTCCGCGGTTGAACGCCTTCGGATCGATCAATGCGAGGGGTTTGGATCAGGCTGCGGCGTTTTTAGGGAAGTTGAAGGGGAGCAGATCGTCGATATCGACGCCTTCGGCACGCTAAGGCAATTGCGTGAGGCGTAGCGCAACCACGCTAAGTAACGGCTCGACGCCACAGGCGCGGCAGGTGAGCATCAGACTGTAGATGACAGCGCTGGCGCTGGCTCCGTCCACTGCGTCGCTGAACAGCCAACTCTTCCGTATCCATCCGGCGGAGGCCGTCTTGCGTGATTGAGGGGGTTCGTCGGAATCTGCGACCTTAAGTCTATGCTTAAGGTCATGAGGTCGATGAAGATTGAAGTTTTGGGTGCCGAACGGCGCCGGCGCTGGCGGCATGAGGACAAGATCCGGACCGTTGAGGAAAGCTTCGCGCCCGGTACTGTTGTTTGCGACGTGGCGCGGCGGCACGAGATTACAAATAGCCTTTTGTTCAGTTGGCGACGGCAAGCCCGGGAGGGCCGTCTTGGGGGCGGCGGGGCGGAAACGGGATTTGTCCCGGTCACGATCAGCGAAGCGGATACGAAGCGGCCCGTGAGCGGCGACGTGGCCGCTAAGAGTGAGGCTAGCCCGCGGACTTCCCGCCGCGCCTGCGGGTTGATTGAAATCGACCTCGGTGATGGGCGCTGCGTTCGGGTGGACCGGACGGTGGATGCCGATGCGCTGGGTCGAGTTCTTGACGTTCTTGATCAGCGATGATCCCGGTTCCGAGCGGTGTTCGGGTATGGCTGGCGACCGGCCACACCGACATGCGAAAAGGCTTCCCGTCCTTGGCTTTGCAGGTCCAGGAGGTTCTGAAGCGCGATCCTTTGGGCGGCCATCTGTTCTGCTTTCGCGGACGCAGGGGTGATCTCTTGAAGGTGACCTGGCACGACGGCCAGGGGGCATGCCTGTTCACCAAGCGACTGGAGCGAGGCCGCTTTCTGTGGCCGTCGCCTGCCGATGGCGCGGTAACGATCTCGGCGGCGCAACTCGGCTATCTGTTGTCCGGCATCGACTGGCGAAATCCGCAAGAAACGTGGCGTCCAACGTCGGTTGGATGAGATTTTGCCTTTGAAAATCGCCGGCGGTCATGATTCGCTCGGGTTGTGAACACCGCTGCCGATTTCGCTGCCGTCCGACCTTGCCGCCGCCCACGCGATGATCCTGGCGGAACGTGCTGCGCGCATTGCGACCAGGGCGGCGCGCTCCACCGACGCCGCCCTGGTCGCCCACCTTAAGCTAGAGCACGTCCCGTGATCGATGAATCGATTGTGATGTGACGACGAGCTTCTCCGGTGATTCAACATCCACCTTGATGGAGGTGGATGATGGGAAAAGCACTGAGTGGGGATCTGCGGTCCCGGGTTTTGAAAGCTTCGGATGCCGGCATGTCGGCCCGACAGGCGGCGGCACGGTTTGGGGTCGGCATATCGAGCGCGATCCGCTGGATTGCGCGGGCCAGGATCGGCGAACTGTCGCCGCGCCCGCAGGGCCGCCGCCGCGCGTCCAGCCTGGATGCGCATGACGCCTTCATTTTCGGGCTGATCGAGGAGCGCAAGGACATCACGTTGAACGAGATGGTGGCGCGTCTGGAGGTCGAGCAGTCTTTTCGGATCAGCCGCAGCGCCTTGAGCGCCTGGCTCGGCCGGCACGGCTGGACATTCAAAAAAGTCCGCGCACGCACTGGAGCAGGATCGCCCCGACGTCCTGAAGCGACGCCGGGACTGGTTCGACGGCCAGCTCGACCTCGATCCAACGAAGCTGGTCTTCATCGATGAGACCGGACTGTCGACGAAGATGGCCCGCCTGCGCGGACGAGCCCCACGCGGCGAGCGCTGCCGGGCCGGCGTGCCCCATGGTCATTGGAAGACCACCACCTTCACCGGCGCATTGCGGCTGACCGGCATGACCGCCCCCTTCGTCTACGACGGCGCCATGAACGGCACCGTGTTCCTGGCGTATGTCGACCAGGTGCTGGTTCCCACACTCGAACCCGGCGACGTCGTCGTGATGGACAACCTGCCTGCCCACAAGGCCGCCGGCGTCCGCGACGCGATCGAGACGGCGGGGGCGAGCCTGCTCTATCTCCCGCCCTATAGCCCAGACTTCAATCCCATCGAAAACCCCTTCGCCAAGCTCAAGGCGCTGATGCGGGCAAAGGCCGAGCGGACAATCAGCGCACTGTGGGACGCAGTCGGCGCGATCCTCGAACGCTTCACCCCAGCCGAATGCGCCAACTACTTCAAGGCAGCTGGATACGACCCAGATTAAACAGGACGCGCTCTAGTCTATTCAGCGGTTGCAACAAAAGGCCAGGCGCTCGGGCAGGCGATCGGCGATGTGCTGCTTGAGGCGCTCAATGGTCTTGCAGGCTAACAACAAGCCCCGCGCGCGACTGGCTGGACCAACGAAAACGGCGGCCGTTGCTCGGGCTCACAAACGATCCAGCATCATGATTTCAGTCTGCGCAGGCTACGTAGAAGCGTTTCCGAGACCGCGAGCCCCTCCTTCCGATCGCCATCGGCAAGCGGCCCGCCAGGGGTTTCCGAGAGCGTCTTTTCGGCATCAAGTCTGGCGCGCAAGAGAGCCATGACCATCGGCCAAGTCGAAAATTTCCCATCGCGAGCGCGGTCCGTCAGGCTACGCAAATAACCGCCGGCGCTGTTGATCTGATCGGCGCGCTGATAGATCGCTGCCAGCGTGATCGCCGCCTCACGTTCCCCTAGAACCTCGCAGGCCTCCCGCCAGGCGCTCGGGCTGATCCCCAACATGGGCCGGGCAAGCTCGGCCGCGGTCAGAAAATCCCGCCAGTGGCCAAGCTCGCCGCTCTGGACGAGTTCCCGCATGTTCGGGCAGGCGGACAGCACGACCCCCAATGGCAAATCTCGCTTCGGCTGGCTCCGCAGATTGTCGGTATCTTCGACGCTGCTGCCCGCTTCGGTTCTTTCTCCTGAGCCGCTTTCAGATTCAGATTTGGAGTCTGGGTTTGAATTCTGTATGTGACGCCCGAAATGGGACTCATTGCCGTCCGTATTCCCTGAATCCGCAAACGATTCCAACACGTCACGGATATCACGCCATAGCACCTCGAGGTCCTCACAGATGCTTTCGATAAGTTGACGTGAGGAGGAGCGCAGCAGACGGCCGATAATGACCTCATAGCTCTGCTGCACTCGGCCCCAATTGCCTGGCACGCCTTCCTCGGTGCCGGTATCGATCAGCTTGACGATATCGCGGCGCAGGAGCGTCAGTCGTTCCCTCGCGACACGGAATGCGCGCTTCTCGGCCTGGGCGGCATCCGCCAGGACCTTGAACTCGGCTGCCCGCGCCACGATCGGCGACAGATCGAAGCCAAAGGCCTGCTCGATCTCGCCTCCCCGACCCTTTCTCGCATATCGCTTTCCGTTAGGGCTGTCCCTGCGGATGATCAGACCGCATTCGACTAGAACGGTGAGATGCCGGCGAAGCGTTGTAGGTGGCATGCCATTGGCACGCGTCATCAGCTGCTCGTTCGACGGCCAGACAATAAGATCGCCGTTACCCGTGAGAACCGTCTCCTGGTGGAAGGACAGCAACGCGTTCAGAATGGCCAGCGCGCGATCCGTGGCGCCGAGGAGATCCCGAGCCTCTCTGATGTGCTGAAAAGTCTGCCACTTGTGAACGGCGGCATCGTTCGGTGCCGCTCTTCCCTTCACCTGGCTTGCAATTTGGCCAAGCGTCATCGTTCGCCGCCCAAAGGGCGTCGTCGCTATGTGTTCCGTCATGGTTCTGCCCTCTAGCTTTTGGCAAAGCGAAAGCGCTCGCCAAAATGACGTTCAAATCTCCTCTCGATGTTTCCAGGGATGAGGTCGATGCCCGTGAGTACGGGTGGTCGATTAATCTCCGAGATTGGGACGCTCGTCGCACCATAGGCGGCATGAATCGTCTCGTTCTGAACGCTCCATTTCCCGCTACGCGCACCAAATATTGCGGACAGCGATGCTTGCGGATCGACATCAATGGCTAACAAGATGGCCATTGAGCACGCGACAATGTGCAACGTACGGACTCGTCGTCTTAAGGCGTGCCGCCTTTGAAATCCGCCACGGCCAGAACCTGCAATGCTCGCCATCTCGCCGATGCGCCAGAATCTCAGTGCCTCAGCGTCCTTTGAGCCGCAAACAGCTCTCGAACTTCGTTGAACTGCGCCAACGTATAGGCACAACGATTGCTTTCAAGGCGGACAAGGCCACGGCCCTTCCCTTCGTTGGACATCGTGAACCTCGAAGTTCCGAAGACTCTTCCGAGCGTCCGGGCAGATAGATCTGCCGGCGCCGCCGTCTGCAGCTGTTCAGCCAGCATGCCTGGATGCGGAACGATCTTGTCAGCCGCGTCCTCGTTCTGCACTCTGGTTGCGACATGCACAGCCATTGTAGATTTCTATCCTCTTTGTCGACCTACATGCTTTTGTCCGCAATAGCTAAAGCCACGATTCTCCGCTCCGCGTCCAGTCGATTAACGTTAACCGCTGATTAACGCCGGCAGGAGCCCCGATCAACCATATGGCCGTCCAGCGTGACCGGTGTTCCCCTCGTGATAAAAGACCTTCCGAGCCGCGTGGCTCGGATCAGAAATATCAGCCGATCGAGGCAGCGTACGACGTTCCCCCAGTTGACGTCCAGACGTCAAACGAGCTAGACTCGCTTGGTTCAAGAGGTATCGATTCGATGACACTGGCGCCAGGGGTAATCAGAGACTCTATTGTGGAGTTCCTCGCGACAGCGGTGGACGACGCGTCAATCACTGAAATAACATCGGGTGTCCGAACTACCCTGGGCGAAGTGCCAGCTTCGTCGGTGCGATCATACCTTAACATCAACACGCCGGACATGTTTGAACGTACCGAGCGCGGGCGTTACCGGCTGAAGGCTAATGGTCATTGCAGGCGAGGGGAGCCAATCGCCTCGGCGAAGATCGGCAAGGCCGTCATTTTCCAGTCGGATTGTTTCGAGTGGTTGGCCAACCGACCCGAGCGCTCGATCCACGCGTTTGTGACTGATCCGCCGTATGGTGTGGTAGAATATACCGAAAAGGAGAAGGAGAAGTTGCGCACCGGCAAGGGGGAGTCTGGCGCATACCGCCATCGTTCGACGGCCACGTCCGCGCCCCACTACCCAGGTTCACGATCCTCAGCGAGAGCGACCGCAAAGGTCTTCACGCCTTCTTCAAGCGCCTCGGCGTTCTGATGCTGCGTGCTGGAGTGCCGGGAGCCAACGTCGTCGTCGCCGCAAACCCTTTGCTTGCGCACATTGTCGGCAGCGCCATGTCGGAAGCCGGCCTCGAACTGCGGGGATACCTCGCGCGCCAGGTGATGACTATGCGCGGCGGCGACCGACCGAAAAATGCGCATCACGAATTTGATGGCGTTTCCGTCATGCCCCGTTCACAATGGGAACCTTGGGTGGTCTTGCGAACGCCTCTCGACGGTCGGGTCCAGGACAACCTTCGTAAGTGGGGTACAGGTGGCTTCCGCCGGCCTTCGGCCGACCAGCCCTTCGGCGACATGATCAAGTCGCGCCCGACCCCGTCGAGTGAACGAAAAATCGCGAACCACCCGTCTTTGAAGCCTCAGGCCTTCATGCGCCAGGTCGTACGCGCTTCACTACCGCTCGGCGAGGGCGTCGTGTGCGATCCATTTATGGGCGGAGGATCAACGATGGCAGCAGCGAACGCCATTGGCTACGAAAGCCTGGGCGTCGAATTGGACGAGAAGTATTTCACGCTTGCCAAGAAATCGATCAAACAATTGGCGGCAATCGAGGTGTCAGAGTCGATTTTGGCCTGATTTCAGGTACGGTCAGATCGGGGGATCTGATTCGTGACGCCAGACGAGATCATCGAAGACATGATCAAGGACTTCCGGGGCGAAGGACTCGGTCGCCGGATCCGAAAATACGTCGGCGGCCTTCTTCCCGCCTTTTGCGATTTCCTCCTCGAAATCCCGACGCCAGGTCGTGGCTTCTCCAACTTCGATGCCTTCCTCGCCGAATATCCGCTCATCACCGAGGGTGTTAGCACGTTAACCGTGCGATACGGCAAAGGTCAGAAAACGATCCGACCAGCGTACGAGCGAATCCATCATTTCTATATCTTCGAAAAAAAGCGTCTTGGCTTCCCGCGGTCCCCACCTTACGCGACAGGCAAGTGGGGCGACTACAGGCATTGGCTGGATGCTCTCGTCACGTTCAGCGAAGAACAACTCGTTGAGGTCCGCGAGCGGGCAAAGCAGTTTGTGCTCGATGAAATGGAAGCCGTCGTCTTCGATCCTTCGTTGGTTCGTGTGGACCCGCCGGTATTCAAGCTCCTGCTTGAGCAGTTCGATTTCCGAGCGCGAGCGAAAGGCGAGCCGACGGGGGCCGTCTTCCAAGCGATGGTGTTCGGTTTCATTCGGGCCGACGCGCCTCACCTCCAAGTCGAGGCGAGAAAGGTCCGTGCAGGGTCCGCTCGAACGAAGGGCATAGGTGACATCGATGCCTGGGAGGGTGACCGGCTGATTATCTCGGCGGAGGTGAAGCATTTCGTCGTCAGCATGGACCAGGTGGCCACGTTCGAACATTTCTCCCATGAGATCCGTCAGCGCGCCGCCTTGGGCATGATTGTAGCGGAAGGCTTCCAGGACGGCGTCCGAGAAGCGATCGAGGAAAAGGGCTGATCGCGCTCGCACCGATCAATCTCTTGGGGATCGCTCGTCTCTGGGACCCGCTCAAGCAACGTGCAGCACTCAGCGCCTTCCAATGGGTTGTCGTCCATATTGAGCAGTCCCCAGGTCTGATCGAGCGTTTAGACAAGTTCCTCGTCGAAATCGGCTATAAGGTTGCTTTGACGTCCGAAGCCGAACGCCCGGTCGTCGAAACTAAGGCCGTGAAGGCGTGATTTCGCGGACCCATTGTATACATAGACCGGGTCATTTATTCTGACAGCAGAAAGACTTCCTTGGTGCGGAAATCCGCTTCCACACGGGTGCAGACCAGCCCCTCCACTTCCCACCACAGCACGTCTAGCGTCTCATCCGGCGAAAGTAATACGGTGCTTTCACCAGTGACTGGCGTCATATCTCCTCGGCATAGCCACTCGTCTTCGGGTGGACCTAGTGCTACGCCGCAATCGAGCGGTCGTCCACGAAGCTGAACGCATTGGGCGTAGCGACCGCATCGGCGACCGGAAGCGGTCCTTCCTCGCGCATCAAATCGAATGTCGGCGCGGGAATGAGGAAGCTTTCGAAGGACTGAAAGCGCTTCGCGCCCTCCACCCAGAAGGGCGAGGATATCGGCAGGTCGCTCGAAGCGGTCATTCAATGGCCGACCTTCGCGACCAGTGTCCAAGCGGTCGACACGCTGATTGCCCCGGACAGCATCGACGGGAAAAACGAAATGCTCCAGCGCTATCCGACGATCCGTAAAATGGCGCCGGAATTCCTGTCGACGTTCGTGTTTCGTGGCCACGCCGTGGCGGCGAATCTCCTGCGCGCGCTGTCCATGGTCGCCGATCTGTACCGCAAAGGGAAAAGAGCGATACCCGACAGAGCTCCCATATCCTTTGCGCCGAAAGGCTGGATGCCGCTCATCCTCCAGGATGGCAAGATCGATCGCAGGGCCTATGAACTCTGCCTGTTCAGCGAATTGAAACGCCGCCTTGATGCCGGCGATGTCTAGGTCGGTGATGCGGACCGCAGGCAGACGGTTCTCCACCTTCGGTTTCAGCGACTTCGCGATGTCCGGAAACATGGCCTTGTGCGGCGTGACGCTGAAACCCGCGCCGGCCAATTCGACATCGTCGACCTCGCCCTTTCGAAACGTCCTTCAGCGGCTTCTGAACCTCCCGGACGGAACGGGTGATGCGGGCGGTCGCCTGATTGTCGGCTCGCCGCGTCATGGCGCCGATCAGTTTCTTGAACACGTCGATTGCGCAATCGGTCAGATGGCGGGAAAGATGCAGGACCGTTGCAGCCAGCACGGCGTGCCGGCGTTCGGGGTTGAGGTCGCGCAAATGCTGAGCGCTCATCCGGATCCCTTCCGCGGCGAGTTCGTCAAAAACCTTGGCCGGAATGCGCTCCATCAGTTCCATTGGCAGGTTCAGTGACCGAAGAAACTGGACGCGTTCGGCTATCCTGTCGAGATTGATGGCGCTAGGCGACAATGCCGGTGTTCGCGCCCATGCAAGAATGGTCACGTTCGTCCCCGCACGCGGGTCGAGAAGTTTGTCGAGGTCATGCTTCTGACCGTCCGAAAGCCCACCAGCCAGGGCCCGGTGTGCGATACGAATTCCGCGCCGGATTGCAACGTGGATGATGGCTTCGAGCGCGCCGCGCGCTGGCAGGAGAATTCGCCGGCGTCGTAATTCCTCCACAACCATATCTGCCAAAACATCCGCCCGGCGCAGGGTTTGCGCCGCGGGCGTCAGCCAGCCTGTCAGTGCCCGCACGTCCGAAGGCGCAAATGGGCGCATCTTCATTTTCTCGAAAAACAGGGCGAGGTGCTCGCGGCGTGTCTGCGGACGTTCGAAATATCGGTCGATTTCGCGATGATCGGCACCGATCTGCCGGCTGGAAATCGCAACATCGCCAGAACGCAGGCCAGACCCAACCGGTTCGACGCCTTGTTCTGCCACATGATCAAATCGAGATCCGATTGGTCCAGCGTGTAGTGTTTGGCGATCTCCCGTTCGTCATCCGGGATCGCTGTTGCCTGGCTCCACCACGTTTCACTCAGCAATGCTCTTCGAGCCATTCATCACCCTACCTTTCATTGCGGACGCTGCACCGAAATGGAAAATGCCTGTCCGGGAAACGGTCGTTTGGCGGCGTCCACAGGTTTTGTCCGCAAACCTTGCTATTTAACGGCAAATCGGACATACGGACAAATTGCACCTTATGACCGCTATGGGCTATGCGAGGGTCTCGACGGGGGACCAGGATACAGCGTTGCAGCTCGACGCCTTGCGCAAAGCGGGTTGCGAAAAGCTGTTCGAGGACAAGGCATCGGGTATGAAGACCGATCGTCCGGGGTTAGCCGAAGCCATACGTTATGTTCGGGATGGCGATACGCTCACCGTCTGGAAGCTCGACCGCCTCGGCCGATCGATGAAGCATCTCATCGACATCATCACCGAATTGGAGGCCAAAGGTGTCGGCTTCCGGTCCATCACCGAAAACATCGACACCACGACATCCGGCGGTCGCCTAGTGTTCCACCTGTTCGGGGCACTGGCTCAGTTCGAGCGCGATCTCATCCGGGAAAGAACCCGGGCCGGTCTGCAAGCGGCGGAAGAGCGGGGCCGGCGTGGTGGTCGCCAAGCAGTCGTGACATCGGAGAAGCTCGCAAAGGCCCGCCAGCATCTGGCGGCCGGTCTGAATGTCCGCGAAGCTGCCGCTCGCGTGAAGATTGGCAAGACCGCACTCTACGAAGCGCTCAAAGCCGAGAAATCAGCCGCCTCTACTGTCAAACCAGCATAATTCCGCGTCCGCTCTCAAAAGTCGGCCAGAATGGGCGTTTGCGGGAGTGGAATTCTATAAAGCCAACCTAAGTTGGTAGAAAGCAGTATGGCATAAGGAAAGTATGAATGGTTGAGAATAATTACGATGCATTTGCAACCGCCTATCAAGCAGACAATGAGGACAACGCTTGGAATGCCTATTACGAGCGGCCAGCAATTCTGTCGATGGTTGGCGATGTCAACGGACATCGGGTGCTCGATGCGGGATGCGGTGGTGGAGCGCATGCCGCAGCTCTCCTTGATCGATGGGCAATACTGACAGGTATCGATTCGAGTGCGGGCTTATTGGAGATCGCACAACGTCGCCTTGGAGGGCGCGCGCGATTGCTGTTAGCTGACCTCAACGAGGTGTTGCCCTTTGAAGATGGCGCTTTCGATCTGATACTAGCTTCGCTTGTCATGCATTATTTGCCCGACTGGTCTCTGCCTCTCTCAGAGTTCAACCGTCTGCTGTCCGACGGCGGCCGTCTGGTGTTCTCCACACACCACCCCTTCATGGATCACCAGTCAGCCGGTCGCGACAATTACTTCGAAACTTATAGTTTCAATGAGACGTGGAAGCGCGACGGAACGGATATCGAAATGCGCTTCTGGCATCGGCCACTCCACGCATGTTTGACGCTCTCAAGTCGACCGGTTTTCAGATCGATATGCTGAGCGAACCGCAACCCGATCCGCGCGCCCAGTCACTCTTCCCAGACGCATACAGTAGCCTGAGAACCAAGCCACGATTCATCTTTTTCTCAGCCGCGAAATTATGAACCCGGTACGATTGGTCGAGATACAGTGATTCCCCGCAGCAGATTTCATCTTGTCCCGCAAACGGCGCACTCAAGGTGAAAAAACCAGCCTTTTACGCCGTCAAGCGCAGTGTTCCATATCCGTTCTCAAATGTCGGACAGATTCACCACTTTCGTGTCGGGACCCCATATAGTGCAGCATGTCGAACGGCGTGATGCAATTTGGTGGTTTCTTTCCCGGCGCAATTGCTTTGTGTTGTCGGTGAGCGAGGAGCGTCACCCCATATTATTGCTGAGTGCGGTTTCGAGCGCGGTCATACCAAGCCACTCGGCGTCACAAAATTCCCCATGCCCGGTAGCGCCCCCGCCCCGTCACCTCGCGGATGGCGAGCTCGGCGACGAGACCGAGCGCGGCGCGCTGGCTGATTTTCAGCTCGTCCGCGATCAGCCCCGCCGACACCACCGGCCGCGCCAGCACCAGCTCGATCAGCGCCGGCAGGCTCGAGTTCTTGCGCCGGTTCCTCAGCCGGCGCTCCATCTGGCTTTTGGCCAGCGCCAGCCGGTCGAGTTCCTTCAGTCCGGCCGACGCGGCTTCGGCGAAGCCGTCAAGGACGGCCAGCAGCCGGGTGGTCCGGACCGGGCTTTTGCGCTGGTCGCGCGGGACGGTCCGCAGTCCGGCATTGAGGCAAAAAAGATGCGAGCCGACTTTGCCGCGCTCCCTGAGCAGCGCGGCCACCAGCAGCGGACCGAGCCAATGCTGGTGCTGCAGCGGTTCGATGTCCTGCCAAGCCCCCCAGGCGATCGCCGCGGCCAGCACCGCCGGCATGTTTTCGCCGCGCAACGTGTCGACGACGGCGAGCCAGTCGGTCAGCCGCTGGTCCTCGTCCCAGTCGAGATCGCGGATCAGCGGCCCGAGATTGTTCGGCAAGGCCTCCCGCGCTGTCGTCCCCTGCCCTGCCGTGTCGACCTCCAGGCTGTCCGCCGCGCGCGGCGCGAACTTTTCGCCCGCCAGCAGCCGGCTGGAGCGGGCCAGCACGGCATCGATCTCCGCCAGTTCCTTGGCAAAAGCCTCCTCCTGGCCGCTATCTTCAGCAAGGCTTTCGCCGGCGTCGTCTTCCGCCCCGGCAGCGGCCGTCGCCGCATCGGGTTCGGAGCCGGCCCGTCCCGGACTCGCCCCGTCGCGCCCGCCCTGCCCTTCGCGGCCGCGCAGTGCCAAAATGCCAACGCGAGAAAGCGCCCACTCGGGTGGGTGCAAAAGAATGCGGCGGCGGGCGCGCAGCACGGCATGCGCCCGGGTGAGCTCGTGGGTCGGGGTGCGGATGTCCATATGGGCGTCGTGCAGGACGAGGTCTTCGACATCGACGAGCTCGCCGTCGAGCCACAGCGCGGACGCCGCGTCGGCAAAATGCTGGCGTTGCAAAAAACCGTCGCGGACCGGGCTTTTGTGCACGCGCTCGTCAAGGCGGGCCAAAAGGTCGTCGGCGCGGGCGAGCGGTCCGACCAGTGTGTTCAAGGGCAAGTTGGAAACATCATAAGCCATTGATTCCTTTGTATCTGATCTGCGTAATGGAAGCTATCCTCCCCTTAACTTCCGTCACAGGTGATGATCCTGCGAACAAAACTCACTATCGATAATGACCTCTTATCGACAGTGATTGATTTCGCCGCCCAAATCAGTCATTTTCGGCCCCAGGATGGCCGCCGGCGACGTCCCGCGCGGCCGCGAACGACATAGGGAGGCGGCTTTCCGCCGCACGAGAGAGGGCGCCCGGCATGTCCGACCAAAAACCCGTCCGCCTGCCCGACCCCGCTTTCGTCGAAACCGTGCTTGCTTCTCTGGAAGCGCAGTCGGCCGACGCCGAGCTCGCCCTGCCCTCAACAAGACCTTTCCGGGCTTTGCCTTCACCGTCGTGACGATCGACGATCCCTATTGGTGCAACCCTCACGCCGTTGTCGCTGCCGATGGCACGCGCTGTGGCGACCACCGTGCCTGGATCGAGAGCGGGCTGGCCGAACTTAACGGTGATCTCACCGCCTTCTGGAACCGGCATCGCAATGACGGGGAAAAATTCGCCGAATGGCGCGGCGCCAGCGCCTTCGCCTTTGCGCCGACCGGGCCGGGCGTCGCCGATTTTATCCAGCTCTCGCTCGGCCGCGAGACCGAGGTTTTGGCCGGACCCGTGGTCGATCCCGACTACCGCCCCCACAGCGCCGACCAGCTCTTCGAGCCGACCTGGGTTTTGCGCGATTCCGCTGCCGAGGCGCAGCAACTCGCAGGACCGGTCTACCGGCTGCGCGGCCGCGCCGGCGGCGGCATCGTTCACATGAGGAGTTTTTTGGCGCGCCGGGCTCGGATCGAACGCGAGCAGCGCGAGGCAAACCGTCCCGGGCTCGAAAACCGCATCATCCGTGAGGTCGGCCCCGACGGCACACGCGACACCGCGTTTTTAGACGCCAATCCGGACTGGTTCGATTTTGTGCCGCGCGAGAACCGCTTTTTTGCCGACTGGCAGCGGTCGAGCGCTGGCGCCCACCGGATTTTTGACCATTGGGCCTTCGACATCCACGATCTTGAAGATCGTGGCCAAAAACGCGAGATCGGTTTTATCCCGCGGCCGCTCAAAATGCCGGCAGAGCGGCTGCTGGTCGATGAAGGCGTGTCGGTGCACCGCCTGATGGAGCGGACCGAGGCGATCGACGCGGAGGTGGGCCTGCCCTTCGCCTGGTTCTTTTTTATGACGCACGGGCACTGGGTCGATCCGGACGTCGGCGATGCGATCGCGGAAGGCCTTCGCCAAGGACGGGTGCGTTTGCCCGATCGAGACGCCGCCGTGCTGCTCGCCTGGGCCGACAAAAAATATAAATATCTGTTCTGAGCCGCCGTCATGGATCTTCGCCTGCCAAAACCCGCATCCGACCAAAAACTGCGCCGTGCCGAGGCGCTCGATGCGCTGGATTCGGTGCTGCCATTCGACCGGCGCGATTTTCTGGCCGAACTTTTGACCGACGACGACGTCGCCACGCTGCGCCATCTCGCCAAGGAAGGCATCGGCGCAAATTCTTTGCGCGCCCTGGCCTCGGATCTCGGTTATCTCGAGGCCTGGTCGCTGGCCGCGACCGGTTTTTCGCTGCCCTGGCCGGCGCCGGAGGCGCTGCTGATAAAATTCGTCGCCCATCACCTGTGGGATCCTGCAAAGCGTGAAACCGACGTGTCGCACGGTATGCCGGAAGACGTGACCGCGGCGTTGAAGTCGGCAAAACTGTTGCGCGTCGATGGTCCGCACGCGCCGAACACCGTGCGCCGGCGTCTGTCCAGCTGGTCGACGCTGACCGGCTGGCGCGGTTTTGTGGGAAATTTCAACGCGCCGGGACTGCGCAGCGCGCTAAAACTGGCGGTGCGCGCCAGCGCCCGCCCCCGAGCGAGAAAAAGCAAAAAGGCGGTGACCGCCGACATTTTGACCGCGCTCCTAAAAGCCTGCGCCGGCGACCGTCTTGTCGACGTGCGCGACCGCGCTCTTTTGCTCATGGCGTTCGCGTCAGGCGGCCGTCGCCGCAGCGAGGTTTCGGCCCTGCGCATTGAGCAGCTAATCGAAGAGGATCCGGTGCCCGCCGATCCCAAACAACCGGAATCGTCTGAAAAACTGCTATGCCTCGCGATAAAACTCGGCCGCACCAAGACCACCGAGGCCGATACGGATGCCATGGTGCTACTGGTCGGCCGGCCGGTCGCGGCGCTACGGGAATGGCTGGACCGCGCGAACATCACCGAAGGCGCGGTGTTCCGCGGCGTCGATCGATGGGGCAATCTGGATCGCCGGGCGCTGACCGCGCAGGCGGTCAACCTGATCCTCAAGCGCCGCATCGCCGAGGCCGGGTTTGATCCGATGGCGTTTTCCGCCCACGGCCTGCGCTCCGGCTATCTCACCGAAACCGCCCGCCGCGGCATTCCGCTGCCCGAAGCCATGCAGCAGTCGCAGCACCGCTCGGTCCAGCAGGCTTCGAACTATTACAATGACGCGGAACGGACGCTCGGAAGGGCGGCAAGGATCATCGTTTAAGAAACCCGGACCGCCGGTTGCGGCGCCGTCAACCACCTCCATCCGCCGCTCGGCGCCAAAGCCCACCATCTCGCGCAAAAGATCAGCGTCAGGGGTCTTCACCACGAGCGTGGGCCGGTTCATCGTGTCATACCGTGGGTCCTTCAAATCAGGTTGGTGTGCGCAACCCGACGCTGCCGGCGAACGTCAATGCCCGCCGCTACGCCGCTCGCTACAGCGTCGTTGAGGGCGCGTTCGCGAGCGGCTTCGTTCCGCCGACTACACCATGCGGCGGGGCACGTCGAGAACAGCTCACGGTGCCGACCTCTGATGCGTTGGCTCCACGCCGTTCCGTATGGGACGCCGAACGACAATGCCCGTCAGCTTCGCAGACATACTGTTAGCTTTCGAATTCGTCAGTTCCGGGGGCACGGGAGAACATCAGGCCTTTCTGTGCAAGCAATCAGGCACGCTCTACTGGCAGTCCGAATTCACTGGTGATTTGGACGAATTGCCGGATGATATCGACGACAGCGACAAATACGTCCAAATCCCTGACAAGAGAAAACTCGAGCTGGGCAAGCCGCTAGCGTTGGACTTCGCCCGCGAATTCCTGCCAGACGAGGTCGGTGACGTTCGAGAAATCTTCAGCAAAAGAGCTGCGTACGCCAGATTCAAGAACCTGTTGCAGCGAAGGGTGCACTCGATCAATGGTACGATTTTGAGCGAATGCGCAGGAAAGACCGTTGAGGATGTGGTGCGATCTCAATTCGATCGAAGTCGGTGACTGATATCGGCCCCTCACATCCTGCGCCCACCGCTATCTCACTGAAGTTCCCGACGTGGATTCGGCTGTCCGAAGCATGCAGCAGTCGCGGCACCCGCCGTTCAGCAGCCCTCGATCTATTACAATGACGCGGAACGGTCGCTCGGGCCGCGCGGTGATCACATAGGACCAAGCCGATTGATGTTCCAGTCAGTGAGACGCTGCAGGTGAAGCGCGCGTTTCGTCGACCTCACCATTTTCCGCAGATAGGGCTCGCAGCACAGCTTCCGGCTCTCGCTCCATGATGCGAAGCAGCGTGCGCGCAGCGCCACTGGGCTGCCTCTTCCCCTGCTCCCACTTCTTGTAGCCGGACGGGCTGGTCCCGAGCACGGTCGCCATCTGGTCCTGTGTCAGGTCCAGCTTCTTGCGGATCGACTTCGCATCAACTGTGCCGATATCAACCGCGTGCACCTGCATTCCCGGAACGTCCTTACCCTGAGCGTGAGCCAGCGCCTCGGACATCGCCTGGATCAGGTCCGCTCCAAACTTCGTCATCTCGCTCATATCTTGCTCCTGTTCGCTGCCTTGATCGCTTTCGCGAATGCGGCTACAGCCTTGGCCTCTTCCGGCTTCAAATCGGTCTTCTCGTTCTTTCCATACGCCAGAAGGGCATAAATCGGCGCCTCATCGCTGTACCAGTAGTAAATCACGCGGGCTCCACCGCGCTTGCCCTTTCCTTTGGCGGCGAAACGCAATTTGCGAACACCACCCGCACCGGGAATTTCGTCACCCGCCTGGGGGTTGGCCGCCAGGAAATCAATCAGTTCCCTGCGCTCCTCTTCGGTGAAAAGTTCAGCGGTCTGCTTGATGAAGAGCGGTGTCTCGGCGACCGTCTGCATGCTGCTACTATAACCCATTGGGTTAGTAAGTGGCTTGCGCATCGGGAAAAAGTCAAGCAGTGTTCGCGACTATTGTTGCCGCCAAGCGCCTCCAATCGATCGTTTGTTGATATCTTCGGTGTTTGTACAACCCGATGCTGAGGGACGCCGCAAATGGCCCGTGAAGCGCAAGATCGACACTCCGGTCGACCACAGGGACGGCAAATCGGCTACGCGCGCGTGTCGACGGACGAACGAGCGACGGAGGCGCAGGAGATTGAGCAGCGATCGGCCGGCTGCGACAGGGGTCCGGTGCGTCGAGAGCCCGCCCTGCCCTATTGCGGTTGATCAGCGATATCGCGCCGGCGATGTCTTGGTCGTTGTGCGTCTCGATCGCCTTGCGCGCTTGGTCAGCCATCTTCTTCAGGTCATCGAGGATCTGACTGATAAAGGCGCGCACTTCCGTTCTCAGCGAGATCCGATCGACACGTCGACGCCACAGGGCATGTTTTCGCTGCAGGTACTCGGCGCCGTTGCCCAGCTCGAGCGTGCGTTGATTCGGAGCGGACCAAGGCGGGCATCATCGCTGCACGATCGAAGGGGCGGCTGCCAGGCAATCCTGGTATCCGGGAGCGCAGGCCCGAAGCCCTGGCGAAGATGACCGCGGTGCAAAAGTCGGCTTGGCCGACGGCTACAATCAACGATGAA
Source organism: Mesorhizobium maamorense (assembly GCF_044998965.1). NCBI lineage: Bacteria > Pseudomonadati > Pseudomonadota > Alphaproteobacteria > Hyphomicrobiales > Phyllobacteriaceae > Mesorhizobium > Mesorhizobium maamorense. The sequence goes on along the minus strand of NZ_CP173355.1, from coordinate 34,193 downwards.
CCAGTGGCTTCCGACGGTCCGCCGGATGCGACCAGACCACAATTGGTACGATATCGCTCGGGTCCTGAAGCAGCGCGGCCTCGACTGGACGCCTGAATCCGCTGCAGAACATTCCTCAGTTTACGGTCCGTGGCTGACGCTCAACATTCCCGAGCCGCTTGTACGCCGCCCAGGCGTCAGCTGGAACCGCGACCGCCAAAGCTCCATAGGGCGGATCAAAACCGGCGTGCCTCATCATGATCTGCGCCCGGTCTGTCGAGGCTGCGGCGCAACGCATCGCTGATTTCCAGTCGTGATTCGGTGCGCACAATCTTGCCCGCCGTCTGCGGATCGACGGCAGCGGCTTCAGCTCCGGTTCCGGTCGTCTTCGACGCATCAAGCTTTGCCCGCAACAAGGCCATCACCATCGGCCAGACCGAGAACTTTCCGGCTTTTGCTCGGTTCGTCAGGCTACGCAAATAGCCGCCGGCGCTGTTGATCTGGTCCTGCCGCTGGTAGATCGCGGCAATGGTAATCGCCGCCTGCTGCTCACCCATGGCCGTCCACGCTTCCTCCCAGGCGCTGGCGCTGATGCCCATGGCCGGCCGGGCAACCTCAGCCGCGGCCAGAAATTCACGCCAGTTGCGGATTCCGCCGCCGCCCTTCACCAGCCAGAGCATGTTCGGGCAGGCGTCCAGCACAATCCCTAAGGGCAACTCGCGCTTTGGCAAGCTCCGTACGTTGTCGATGTCCGCAACGTTGGCGCCCGCTTCCTCTTTATTTCCTAAGCCACATTCAGATTCAAATTTAGAGTCTGGTTTTGAATTCTGTATGTGGCGTCCGTTTTGGGACTCATTGGCGTCCACTTTCTGTGTTTTTACAAATGATTCCAATGCTTCACGCACTTCAGCCCAAATGCCCTCCAGATCCTCGGCAATGGCTTCGAAGGTCTGTCTGGGGGCGGTGCGTGGTATCTGGCCGACAATCGCCTGGTAGGCCTGCTGGACCCTGCCCCAGTTCGCCGGCACGCCTTCCTCGATTCCAGCGTCGATCATCTTGACGATGTCCCGCCGACATATGGTTAGCCGCTCCTTAACGAGCCGAAAGGCCTTCTTCTCAGATCTGACCGCTTCCGCCAGCTCCTTGAACTCCTCTGCGCGCGCGACGATCGGCGAAATGTCGAAGCCATAGGCTTGCTCGATCTCGCCCCCCTGCCCTTTCCGGGCGAAGCGCTTGCCGTTGGGGCTGTCCCGACGGATGATCAATCCGCACTCCACCAGGACGGCCAGGTGCCGCCGCAAGGTCGTTGGCGGCATTCCGTTGGCGCGGCGGATAAGCTGCTCGTTTGATGGCCAGACGATCAGCTCGCTGTCGCCATAAAGCGCCGTGTCCGGATGGAACGACAACAGCGCGTCGAGAATGGCCAAAGCGCGATCAGAGGCGCCCAGAGCGATCCTGGCATCCTTGATATCTTGGAAGACGTGCCACTTGTGGACGGTCGCGTCCTTCGACACCGCCCTTGCGGTGACTTGGCTTGAAATCATGCCAAGCGTCATCGGCCGCCGCCCGAAAGGCGTCGTTGAAAAATGCGTTTCCATTGTCTTTACCTGTGTTCAGGCAAAAGAAATCCGCTCGCCAAAACGGCCCGGGGCTCGATCAGCCCTTGACGGTGATTCCCGGAAATGCGATTCTCTCAGTTGCGACACTACAGAGAAGGGCTTCCGGAATTCGTTTCGGTGGCCTTTTTCTTTTGCGGTTTCGTATTTTCCTTACATATGCTCCGTCTTTTGGAACTCTTGATAAAAGCGCTCTAGGTGTTCCGAGAGATACGCCCCAAACCGAGACGCGTCCTGGGCCCTCAGTGCCAAAGTAAAGCCCTTCCCAGTGTCCTTTGTTGCGACTTTCACGGCATTACCCGCAAGTGACCAAGACCTTCCCGCAGGCTTGGCTACCGCGGTTTTTTTGCTCTTCGCCTTCTTCTTCAGGTCGTCGAGCAAAACTGCGAAGCGCTGGTCGGTCTCGACACTCGCAAACTCGTCGCTTCGAATTAGATTTGACGCCTGGGCCGATTTGCCAGGCAATTGGAGAAGTTTCTTGAGCTCCTCCCAGCGATCCCTCCCAACGCCTCTCGCGGCGCCCAATGCATCCAGAACATGTTCGGGAACGTGCTCCGCAACTGCCAGCATTCGGGACAGGAGCGTATCGTCGATTGTAAGCGCGCTTTTGACCGTCTCCTTGTCAATTCCGGAGCTGGTCAGTTTACGTGCAAAGAGGGCCTTCTCGATGAAAGTGAGGTCGGAGCGGGCGGTGTTTTCCTGCCCCTGTGCGATCACATGTGCGATGTCCTCGATCGGCTTGACGACGGCCTTCACAGCGATGCCGAGCTGACGGGCAGCGCGAGCACGGCGATGGCCGTAAACAATGACAAAGCGGCCAGAAACATCTGGGTGAGGCCGAACGAGGATAGGCGAGGACTGACCAGCCTGCTCAATAGCCGAGACCAACGCGGAAAAATCCTCGTCGTTGCTGGCAATCCGATCCGCGAAAGGGGAGGCCTCAAGGAGGTCCGGATCAAGGGATACGATCGTTTCGCCCTCTAGGACGCGCATAGAGTTTTCCGCCATCTCATCGAGAGACTGCATCATCGAGCGCGTTGCGCCACGACGGGCATATTCGGCCCTGCTCTCCGATGAATTGCTTTGCGGCTTCCGGTCGCCCACGGTCGCCCCGATGTTGGCCAAGAGGTGCTTTCTAGCCATTTGCACCCTCCATTCTCGTATTTAGTGCGCTGATTTTGCGAGGTTTTTTGCGGTTCTGCACGGCTGTCAAGAAAGCGATCACTTCCGCCCCCATGCTTTGTGTATCAGCGAGACAATCTCGCTATTGACTGCGTTGAGGGACTCCATCGCACGGTCATACGTTGAACGCGTGAACTGGCTGCGCTCAACCTCATAAAGGGTCTGCTTGGTAATACCGGCATCAGATATGGCGGTGGACTTAACCATCTGATTGGTGAGCATCCGCTTGTTGAACATCGCCTGCATGAAACCAACCATCTGTGCCTGCGGCCCGTCCGTCGGCTCGTATCTCGTCACCAGATAGCGGAACCACTTCAGCCGGACTTTCGCCCCGACCCCCTTTATCGACTGCAAGATCCCGCCAAGCATGAGCAGGAACTGGCTCATCGACATGATGTCGAGCATCTGCGGATGGACGGTGATAAGAACAGATGTGGAGGCTGTTAGCGCGGTGAGCGTGAGATAGCCCAACTGAGGAGGGCAATCGATCACAACCACGTCATACCGATCATCGACCTCTTTAAGGGCCTGCGTAATGCGGGTGAAGAACATACGCCCTTCAGGCGAATTTTTGTTCGAAGCAGCTAGTGGTGTCTCGTACTCGTATTCCTGGAGTTCGAGGTTCGCCGGGACGATGTCGAGCCCCGGAAAATTCGTCGGTTGAATCACGTCCTTGATCGACCTGCGTTGATCATCGTACCGAAGCGCCTCGAAAAGCGACGGATTCTTGTCAAGTTCGGGCTGCATCCCATGAAGAGCAGTGAGTGAGGCCTGTGGGTCGAGGTCGATCGCAAGGACACGATGGCCAGTGAGAGCGAGGTACTGGGCAAGATGGGCCGTGGTGGTTGTCTTTCCACTCCCACCTTTGAAATTCACAACGGAGATAACTTGAAGGCCTTCGGCGCCGCGCCGGTGAGGCACATAGCGCTTAAAATCAGTTCTGCCGTGTTTGTCGAGGAAGGCGCGCAACTCCATCATCTGCGCCGCCGTGTACGAGCGGCGGCCGGACTGTGATACGAGCGGCTCCGGCCCCTTTCCCTCAAGATGTAGTTTCTTGATATGGTTTTGCGTCACGCCAAGAAAATCGGCAACCTCGACCGAGGTAAACAGCCGAAGGCCTTTCTCAGCATCCGGCGGATACTGCTCCAGGCGCAGCATGTTGAGCTTGTCCGAGATGAGTTCACCCTGCTGGAGAATCTCCTCGTCAAAGTCTATGTCCAGGTCGAAAGTCTGCGCCACGTTCAATTTCACCGCCCCACTTGGAAATAACGCTTTTCCGGGTCCATATGGCAGGAAAGCGTGATTACTATGTGCGATTCGACGGTAGCCGCAAGGCGTTTTTGGTTAATGAGAAGTTAACATGTTGCGGGACCATTCACGCCCAGACCGGATTCTCCAATAGTTATCCGTAAGTTAGGTCGATTCCCGCTGTTCGCGACCGTGGGCATGAAATGCAGATTTGCACCTCTTCATCAACACGTTAGCTCCTGCCTGCTCTCGAATTTCCGTAGCTAGACGGTCGATTCGGCAGAATCACCGCCTGCAAATCTGCACGTAGGCACACGCCCAACGAGATGTTTTGTCTCCGCATGACGTGTTCATGCGGAGATCATAATGCGGATACTGACCGTCTCGCCCGACCTTTACGGCCGCCATCCAAGTTTTCTGAAGCAGATGTTCCGTCTTCGCGCAGCGGTGTTCGGCGGCCGTCTCGAATGGGACGTCTCTGTGACCGCGGGGGAAGAGCGCGATCGCTACGATGATTTTAAGCCGACCTACGTTCTGGCAGTTAACGAGCCTGGGATGGTCGCCGGTTGCGCCCGTCTTCTTCCGGCTTCCGGGCCGACGATGCTCAAGTACATATTTCCCGAACTGCTCGAAAAGGGTTCTCTGAACCCGCATCCAGAAATGGTCGAAAGTTCGCGCTTCTGTGTCGACACGTCCCAGACCGCGGGCAGGGAAGGGGGCCAATTACATCTTGTGACACGCACCTTGTTCGCCGGCATCATCGAATGGTCGATGGCGAATGGTTACAGCGAGATCGTCACCGCGACCGATCTCCGCTTCGAGCGGATCCTCAAACGTGCCGGCTGGCCGATGCGACGGCTCGGCGAACCTGCAGCAATCGGCGACACGATGGCGGTTGCCGGAAGCCTTCCAGCCGATCGCGAGCGCTTTGAGCAGGTCTGTCCTCCCGGCTACCGTTCGATAATCTCCGACGGCGCACCGATCAGGAGCGCCGCGTGACCCAACTCCGCTCGCATTCGCGTCTCGTCCGCAAACTTCAGGAAGCTCTCGGCGACCATCTCTGCGTTGCACTCGAGGACGCGACGGTGGTCGAGATCATGCTCAACCCCGATGGCAAGCTCTTCATCGAACGCCTGGGTCATGGGGTCGCTTCGGCGGGCGCGATGACCCCGGCCGCGGCGGAGGTGATCATTGGCAGCGTCGCCCACGCGCTGCAATCTGAGGCCGACGGCGAGCAGCCGATTATCTCCGGCGAACTGCCGATTGGCGGGCACCGCTTCGAGGGCTTGCTGCCGCCGGTCGTTTCCGGACCGGCCTTCACGATCCGGCGGCGCGCGTCGCAGCTTATCCCGCTTTGCGACTACGTGAAGTCGAAGGTTATGACCGAGGCGCAGGCCTCTGTCCTGCGCAGCGCGATCTCGTCTCGCATGAACATCGTGATCTCCGGCGGCACGGGCTCGGGCAAGACGACGCTTGCCAACGCGGTCATTGCCGAAATCGTCGCCAATGCGCCGGCCGATCGGATGGTCATTCTGGAAGACACCGCCGAGATCCAATGCGCAGCCGAAAACGCGGTATCGCTTCACCCAAGCGACACCGTCGACATGGCGCGGCTTCTCAAGAGCACCATGCGATTACGGCCTGACCGAATCATTGTCGGCGAGGTCCGCGACGGCGCGGCGCTCACGCTGCTCAAGGCGTGGAACACCGGGCATCCTGGCGGCGTCACCACCATTCACTCGAACACAGCGATGTCGGCTCTGCGCCGGCTCGAGCAGCTGACCGCGGAAGCGAGCCAGCAACCCATGCAGGAAGTAATCGGGGAGGCCGTCGATCTTGTCGTTTCCATAGAACGGACGGGGCGGGGGAGGCGGGTCCGCGAGGTCATCCATGTCGAGGGCTTCAGCAACTCACGATACCGAACCGAACACTACGCCCAGATCGACGAGGACAGTCATGTCGCGTAAGACACAAATCACCCTGGCCTTTGCGGCTTTGGCCGCGTTCTCCTGCGTCAGTCTGACGGAGCCAGCCCTTGCCTCCTCAGGCGGCGGTCTGCCGTGGGAATCTCCCCTGCAGCAGATCCAGCAGTCCATCACCGGGCCGGTCGCTGGCTTCATTGCACTCGCCGCCGTCGCGATCGCCGGCGGCATGCTGATCTTCGGCGGCGAACTCAACGATTTCGCGCGGCGGCTCGTCTATGTCGTACTCGTCGCCGGCATCCTGCTCGGGGCCACGCAAATCGTCGCCCTGTTCGGCGCAACGGGCGCCTCGATCGGAGAGGCGCGGTCACAGGCCTCGATTGCAGCGGCAGGGGAGGGGGCGGATGGCTGAGTCAGGCGCCAACCTCGCGCGTTCACGCGTGCACAGGGCGCTTTCGCGCCCCAACCTGCTCATGGGAGCTGACCGGGAGTTGGTTCTGCTTACCGGCCTCGCTTCGGCGATCCTGATCTTCGTCGTGCTGACCTGGTATGCCGCGCTCTTCGGCGCGGCGATCTGGTTGGTGGCGGTTGCTGCATTGAGGATGATGGCGAAGTCCGACCCTATGATGCGGCGGGTCTATCTCCGTTACATTTCTTACAAGTCGTACTACCGGGCGACATCGACGCCATGGCGCAGGTTTTGAGGCGCTGATGGTCGCACTTAAGTCTTTCCGCCAATCTGGACCATCCTTCGCCGATCTCGTTCCCTATGCAGGTCTCGTCGACAACGGCGTCATTCTGCTGAAGGACGGTTCGCTGATGGCCGGCTGGTACTTTGCCGGCCCCGACAGCGAGAGTTCGACGGACGCGGAGCGCAACGAGGTCTCGCGGCAGATCAACACCATTCTCGCGCGCCTCGGATCGGGGTGGATGATCCAGGTCGAGGCCGTGCGGGTGCCGACGTCCGATTACCCCGACGAAGCCGACTGCCATTTCCCCGACCCGGTCACGCGGGCCATCGACTTCGAGAGACGGCTCCACTTCCAGCGAGAAAGCGGACATTTCGAGAGCCGGCATGCGCTCATCCTGACGTGGCGGCCGCCGGAGCCCCGGCGCTCTGGCCTCGCACGCTATGTCTATTCCGATCCGGCAAGCCGATCGGCGTCCTACGCGAAGACGACGCTCGACACGTTTCGCGCCTCGATCCGCGAGATCGAGCAATATCTCGGCAATGTCGTCTCCATTCAGCGGATGGCGACGCGCGAAGTGGACGAGAGGGGCGGATTTCGGGTCGCCCGCTATGACGAGCTGCTCCAGTTCGTCCGCTTCTGCATCACAGGCGAAAACCATCCCCTTCGTCTGCCGGACATCCCGATGTATCTAGACTGGCTGGTCACGGCCGAGCTGCAGCACGGCCTGACCCCGCTTGTGGAGAACCGCTTCCTCGGGGTCGTCGCCATCGACGGCCTGCCAGCGGAGAGCTGGCCGGGCATCCTGAATGCGCTCGATCTGATGCCGCTGACCTATCGCTGGTCATCGCGCTTCGTCTTTCTGGACGAACAGGAGGCACGGCAGAAGCTGGAGCGGACCCGCAAGAAATGGCAGCAGAAGGTGCGGCCGTTCTTCGACCAGCTCTTTCAGACCCAGAGCCGCTCGGTCGACCAGGACGCCATGATGATGGTCGCCGAGACCGAGGACGCCATCGCCGAGGCCTCCTCCCAGCTCGTCGCCTACGGCTACTACACACCGGTGATCGTCCTGTTCGATGAAGCACAGGCTCGACTTCAGGAAAAATGCGAGGCGATCCGCCGTCTTATCCAGGCCGAGGGGTTTGGGGCGCGTATCGAAACGCTGAATGCGACCGACGCCTTCCTTGGAAGCCTGCCCGGCGTCTCCTATGCCAACATCCGGGAGCCCTTGGCCAACACTCGAAATCTTGCCGACCTCATCCCGTTGAACTCGGTCTGGTCGGGCAGCCAGGTGGCACCTTGCCCTTTTTATCCGCCGGGATCACCGCCGCTGGTGCAGGTCGCGAGCGGGAGCACACCGTTCCGCTTGAACCTGCATGTCGATGACGTCGGCCACACCCTGGTCTTCGGTCCGACCGGGTCGGGCAAGTCGACGCTGCTGGCGCTGATCGCCGCGCAGTTCCGGCGCTATGCAAGCGCCCAGGTCTTCGCCTTCGACAAGGGTCACTCCATGCTGCCGCTGACGCTCGGCGTCGGCGGCGATCACTACCAGATCGGGGGCGAGGCTTCCGGGGGAGGGGAGGGGGGCTTCGCCGGGGCTCGCCTTCTGCCCTCTCGCAGAGCTCTCCAGCGATGGCGACCGCGCATGGGCGGCCGAGTGGATCGAAACGCTTGTCGCGCTGCAGGGCGTCAGCGTCACGCCGGACTATCGCAACGCCATCTCCCGGCAGATCGGTTTGATGGCGCAGTCGCGCGGTCACTCGCTCTCGGACTTCGTCTCCGGCGTGCAGATGCGCGAGATCAAAGATGCCCTGCACCACTACACGGTCGACGGCCCCATGGGGCAGCTTCTCGACGCCGAGGAGGACGGTCTGTCACTCAGGGCGTTCCAGTGCTTTGAGGTGGAAGAGCTCATGAACATGGGCGAACGCAACCTCATACCCGTCCTGACCTATCTCTTTCGTCGCATCGAGAAACGCCTGACAGGAGCGCCCAGCCTCATCCTGCTCGACGAGGCCTGGCTGATGCTCGGGCATCCGACCTTCCGCGACAAGATCAGGGAGTGGCTGAAGGTGCTGCGCAAGGCGAACTGCGCCGTCGTACTCGCAACGCAGTCCATCTCCGACGCCGAACGCTCCGGCATCATCGACGTTTTGAAGGAAAGCTGCCCGACGAAGATCTGCCTTCCGAACGGCGCTGCGCGCGAGACGGGAACGCGCGAGTTCTACGAGCGGATCGGCTTCAACGAACGGCAGATCGAGATCGTCGCGACCGCTCTGCCGAAACGCGAATACTACGTCGCCTCGCCGGATGGCCGCAGGCTGTTCGACATGGCGCTCGGTCCTGTCGCCCTCTCCTTTGTCGGAGCGTCGGGCAAGGAGGACCTCAAGCAGATTCGCGCCCTTCATTCCAAGCATGGGGCCGCGTGGCCCCTCGAATGGCTCCAACAGAGGGGGATTGCCGATGTCGCATCATTCTTTCCCAAAGCGTAGCGCCCATGCCGCGGTTGCCGCGGTGCTGATACTGGGCACTGCCGTAGCGCCGCCGGTCGCGTATGCCGGCGGCGTGACGGGGCAAGCGACTGAATGGACCCAGCTCGCCAACAATGCGGAGCTCGTCAGCCTCGTCGGCAAGTCGGCCGAGCAGGTCAACAACCAGATCAAGCAGATCACCCAGCTTGCCGAGCAAATCCAGAACCAGCTCAATATCTACAACAACCTGCTCCAGAACACCGCGCAGCTTCCGGGCCACATCTGGGGACAGGTCGAGAATGACCTGAAGAGCCTGCAGAACATCGCCGCACAAGGGCAGGGCGTCGCCTTCTCCATGGCCAATATCGACGACGTATTGAAACAGCGCTTCCAGAGCTTCGCCGACATGAAGAGCAACCTGCCGGACGGCACAAGCTTTTCGTCGACCTACCAGAGCTGGTCGGACACCAACCGCGACACGATCGCCGGAACTCTGAAGGCGGCGAACCTCACGGCGGAAAAGTTTTCGAGCGAGGAATCCACCATGTCCTCGCTGCGCTCAATGTCGGAATCGGCAGACGGCCAGATGAAGGCGCTGCAGGTCGGTCATCAGATCGCCACCCAGCAGGTCGCGCAGATGCAGAAGCTGCGCGGGCTCGTCTCGCAGCAGATGACCATGATGGGCACATGGTTCCAGTCCGAACAGGCGAGACAGGACCTGGCCCAGGCCCGCCGCGAGCAGTTCTTCAACGCGCCCAACCGCGATATCCGCAGCGGCCAGACGATGGAGCCGCGCTGGTGAGCCCGCGCATCCTAATCGCCCTCGCGGTGGCGGGTATCGTCGCCTTCGGAGCCAGCATGATGTTTTGGGTGGTCGTGCAACCGAACGCCACGAGTGAAATGCCGGACGCGGCGCCGGGCGCGGACGCGGCGCGTCGAGAGCACCGGGAGCGCTTTTTCAGCGGCGATCCGGATCGCGATGTGCCCGGCGGGCAGGAGATGAAGCCCCGATGGTGATTGTCCGTCGCTCCCGCGCGCTCGAAACGACCTTCATCGTGATCGCCATCGTGTTGCTCGCAAGTGCGCCGGCGCTTGCACAGCAAGGTTCGGTCCTGACAACACTGGAGAACCAGGTCGTCACCGCCGCCAAGGGCTGGGAGACGACGGTGATGAACGCGGCACGCTCCCTGTTCTGGATCCTCGCCGGCATCGAAGTCGGGATCGCCGCGGTCTGGCTGGCGATCAACGCGGCCAGCCTCGACGCGTGGTTCGCCGAACTGGTGCGTCGGGTCATGTTCATTGGCCTTTTCGCCTTCATCCTCGACCGGGGACCGGCCTTCGCCAAGGCCGTGGTCGACAGCCTGTTCCAGATCGGCGCCGGCGGCGGCTCGGCTTCACCCGCCAACACTTTTGATGCCGGCATTCGCGTCGCATCCAAGATGTCCGAGCAGGCGCAGTTCGGCCTGTTCGAAGACAACGCACTCGCCATCGCAGCGGTCTTCGCAATGGTCGTGGTCGTCGTCTCCTTCTCTCTGGTGGCCGCGATCTTCGTGGCCGTCATGGTGGAGATGTATGTCGGGCTTCTCGCGGGGATGATCATGCTTGGACTGGGAGGCTCCTCCTACACCAAGGACTTCGCTGTCCGTTATCTGGTCTATGCCTTTTCCGTCGGCATGAAGTTGATGGCGCTCGTTATGATCGCCAAGATCGGCTCGGACATCCTGCTCGGCCTGGCCGAGGCGCCGACCGCGACCTCCGATCAGTTCATCACCACGCTCGCCATCGCAGGCATATCGGTCGTCGTGTTCGTCATCGCCATGTACGTCCCTCCGATCATGCAGGGCGTGGTCCAGGGCGCGTCGATCGCCGGCGGCATGGAAGCGATCCGGCACGGGGCCCAGGCCGCGACCTTTGCCGCCGGCGGCGCCTTCCTCGGGGCGAGCGCTGCGTACAGGGGCGCGCAGACCGCGAGTGATGCAAGAGCTGGCGGGTCGTCGATGGCGGGTGCCGCACTTCGTGGGATGGCCTCTAGCGTCGGCAGCGCCGGATGGGCCGCCGGCTCGGCGGCCAAGGAAAAGGCGATCGCGTCGCCCGGCGCCTATGCAGGCTCTCTGCTGGGGCTTGCCAACGCCAAGCTCGACCAGAGCCGGCAATCGGGCAGGCGTACATCCTCCCGGCCTGTGCCGCCGTCGATCGATGACAGTAAGTGAGGAGACCGTACGGCATGGCCTCAGGCAATCCGCCCGAAAACCCCTATCTTGCCGCCCGACAGGAGTGGAACGAACGCTATGGCTCCTATGTCAAGGCCGCCGCCGCCTGGCGCCTTGTCGGCATCGCCGGCATGACCATGGCGGTGATCGGCTTTTCCTATGCGCTCTTCCAGAGCACGCAGGTCAAGCTGGTGCCGTACATCGTCGAGGTCGACAAGCTCGGCACGGCCTCGAGCTCCGGCTTTCCGGAGCAGATCGAGTATGCCGATCCCCGCGTCGTCAGGGCAACGCTCGGCAGCTTCGTCTCGAACTTCCGCAGCGTGACGCCGGATGCGGTTGTGCAGAAGCAGTATATCGACCGCACCTATTCGCATCTGAGAACCTCCGATCCGGCCACCGAAAAGGTCAACGCCTGGTTCCGCTCCTCCTCGCCGTTCGAGAAGGCGAAGACCGCGACGGTCGCCATCGAGGTGAACAACATCGTCGCGCTGTCCAACCAGAGCTACCAGATCGACTGGACCGAGTTCGAACGCGACCGCAAGGGCAAGGAGACCGCCGTACGGCGGTTCCGCGGCGTCGCCACCGTCACGCTTACGCCTCCGCAGGACGAGGCCATTATCCGTTTCAACCCGATCGGTCTCTATCTCCGCGATTTCGACTGGACTGCGCAGCTTTGAAAGGCATGGCCCGTATATGAGCTTCAGAACCAAAATAGCCCGGGCCACGCTGAACGCCCTCGTGATCGTATCCACGACAATGGCGTCGCCCTTCCTCCTCTCTTCGGAAGCCCTCGCCGATGGAGTGACTGCCAATGAGGCGAAGGGCATCGGGATTTCCGGCCAGTGGCGTGGATCGCGCGGCCTTGTCACGAAAGGCGCCGACGGAAAGGTCGTCTTTCTCTACGGCGAGATCCAGCCCTCGGTCGTCTGCTCACCGCTGCAGGTGTGCGATATCGAGCTTGAGGCCGGCGAGGCTGTGCGCGACGTTCTCGTCGGCGACACGGTACGCTGGAAGGTCGAACCCGCGACCTCCGGGGCCGCCGGTGGCCAGGCGATTCACCTGATCGTCAAGCCATCCGAGCCCGGTATCGTCACCTCGATGGTGGTGACGACTTCTCGACGCACCTATCACATTCAGCTCAAGTCGCACCAGACGCAGTACATGGCGCGCGTCGGTTTTGAATATCCCGAGGACGTGTCAATGAGGCTCGCCGACGTCAACGCCCGCATGGAAGCAAGCTCAATCCCTGGCGCCGGGGTTCCGGCCGAGCAGTTGCAGTTCGGCTATTCGATTTCGGGCAGCACCAGATGGCGGCCCAGCCGCGTCTATAGCGATGGCATCAAGACTTACATCCAGTTTCCAAGCTCGATCTCCGGCCAGGACGCGCCGGTCCTCTTCGTCATCTCCGGCGGCCAGAACCGTATCGTCAACTATCGCATGAAGAACGATATGATGATCGTCGACTATCATGTCGATAAGGCTGTACTCGTCTCCGGCGTCGGCTGGAAACAGGAGAAGGTCACGATCCGGCGGGGAGGGCGGTGATGCCTATCTTCCGCTCGTTTCGCTCGCTCGCCGCTGCGGTCACGCTCGCGGTTTTCCTTTCCGGTTGCCAGAGCCTTGGCCCGGGCCGCCTCGTCGCCAGCAACGCGCCAGCCGACATATCCGGCCCGGCCGCAACTTCGATGGCCGGGGATATGGTGAGCCGCCTTGCAGAGCACGTCGGGCCAGGCACTGGGACCATCGCGTTGAAGCAGGATGGTTCGCCCTTCGGGCAAGCTCTGGAGGCGGCCCTCAAGGGGTGGGGATACGCGGTCGTCACCGACCAGACAACCGACAGCGGCACGACGATCGTCCCGCTTGCCTATGTTGTCGAGCCGTTCGAGGGCCAGGTCCTCGCGCGGCTGTCGACGAGTAGTGTCGAGCTCGGTCGTGCCTATGAGATAACTACCACGGGCGCATCGCCGGCGAGCCCGCTCTCCGTGATGCGTCGCGGATAGGGGGAGCCATGGTGCAATCTCTTAAGCTCGGCCGTGCGCCAAACAAGGACTCCGAGGCCGGCATCCGGCGCATCAATCGACTGCCTATCATCATCGTGATCGTGCTCGTCATCGCCTTCCTCGGCGTGATCTTCTACGGTCTCACATCGCGCGGCCTGCTTGTCCGCCAGAACACCGGCCCGGGCGATGGCTCCGGCAATCCGGCATCGACCTTCGCCGACCAGCTTAAGCGAGGTGTGGGCGACGCCATCATCGGAGAACCACAGCAAACAACGACGCTGCAGCCGACACCTGTGGAGACGCAAGTTGAGAAGGAGCCCGCCGTCAACCCGTTCACGCCACAGCAAGATGCACGGCTGGCACAGGAGTTGGAGCCCGAACAGGTCTGGCGAGCCCGGCTGCAGCGAGAGCAGGAAGAACAGTACCTCCGGGAGCGCCATCGCCAGAGGATGGCCCGGCTTCAGGCTAATGACGCGGCCTATGACTCGCCGATCACGGCGGACCACAGCAAGTTCGACAGTCGGGGAGGGGATACGACCGCTGCGGCCGCCACGACAACAAACGCAATTTCCACCGAGACGACGACTGGTGCTGCGTCCGACCTATATGCGGCAGCTCTGCGCGCTGGTCTCGGCGGGCAAAATGTCGATCCAAATGCCCAGAAGACCAAGGAGGATTTCTTCAACGCGGACCTCAAGGAGCTTGGCTATCTGCCGAACCGTGTTGTGCCGCAGCAGTCACCATATGAGCTCAAGCGTGGCTCGGTTATCCCCGCGACATTGATCACCGGCATCAATTCCGACCTTCCCGGTCGCATTACCGCCCAGGTGAGCCAGAACGTCTATGATTCAGCAACTGGACATCGCCTTCTGATCCCACAGGGAACAAAGCTGTTCGGACGCTACGACAGCGAGGTGTCGTTCGGCCAGAGCCGCGTGCTCGTCGTCTGGACGGACATCATCTTCCCGAACGGCTCCACGCTGCAGATCGGCGGCATGGCGGGCTCTGATGCCCAAGGCTACAGCGGCTACCGCGACAAGGTCGACCGGAAGTGGCTTCAGACCTTCGGTTCGGCCATCCTCATCGCGATGATCGGCACGGGCATGGACATGGCAATCCCGCAGAGCTCCACACTCGCGACGCAAGAGACGGCCTCGGATGCCGCAAGACGAAACTTCGCCGAGACATTCGGGCGTGTCGCCGATCGAACCATTCAGAGAAACATGGACGTGCAGCCAACGCTCGAGATCCGGCCAGGCTACAAGTTCAATGTGCTCGTCGACCAGGACATTGTTTTTCCGGGCAGTTACAAAGGTTGACGACGGGATGTGATGGCGGAGCGGCCTCGGTCGAGGCTTGCCTGCCAATTCGACCCCTGACCCGACCTGAGTGCCATAGGGTTTGGAGAGGCTGGAGACTTCAAGCAGCGAAGTTTCAATCGGCGTGGGGTTTACGCGAGTTTTCGCGCCGATCGGCACGACAAGGCATTGAAATCTCAGTGGCGGGTGGGATCCCGCTGTGTCGCCGGTTCACAGACATGGTTTCCGGCCTTGGTCGAAAAGATGCCGCGATATCGATCTGAGCCGTGTCGTGACGCCTACCAGAGAATTTGCTGGTGAACTGACCGCCAACGCCAAACTCATGCTCGCCGGGCCGACTTGTCAGCAGACGACAGAAACCGCTCAACGGCCGCGCCTTAGTAACCGCTTCAAGCTCAAACCGGCCAGCAAAATGTAAGGCGGCATGGCGAGCGAATAGTGACCACAGTTTAATTCCAAAATATTTGGCCTCGCCCCGGCGTCCTTCAGCCTCTGCATGAACCTCTCCGATAGCTCTGGCAACACCACTTTGTCTCTCTTGGCCAACACAACGTGAAGATCGAGATCAGGCCGTGCCAAACTAGGCGCGTAATTCTCCAGGTTAAGTGGACCCCAGGCCCTTCTGAGATCGGTCAGCTCAATCTCAGGCTCAAGGCTGTCGCGTAACGATCGTGTCGCGCGGCCTGTCCAAACCATATCCGCTAGACTCCCCGCCGTCAGAAACAACGAAGCTTTTGACACAGCCAAGTCGTGTGCCGCGACTATGGCCGCAACCCAGGAGCCTAAGCTCATACCGAGAACCGAAATCTCTCCATAGCCTTCGCTTTTCAACCAGCATATGAGTTTTCGGCCATCCAACACTGCCTGCCTTACAGACTGGATCGTTCGACCGAGATTAGGGCTAAGCATATAGTCGGCGCGCACGGAGCCGGGACGGCTGCGTTCGAAGTGATAAGGCATAGCAATCTCGACAACCGTAATGCCACGCAGAGAGAAAAAGTTGGCAATCTGACGTTTCCGCGCGTTTGCATTCCAATGGTGAAAAATCACCATCGCCTGATCGAACGAACCGCTTTCTGTGATTTTCGCCCAGACTACATTATTCTCTTCGATGTCGGTAGAAACATCCGATGGAAATTTGAGCCACCCGTCTTGCCTTTCAAAACCCTGATCGCTCCCGCTCGGCTTATCGAAAAAGGCTGGATCAGCCACGGCCTGTTCGGCAAGGACACAAAACTCCTCGATATTTGCTATCTTCTTCGTACCTGGAAAGGCGCGTTCCGCGTCAAGGACGAAATCCGTTGGTTTCTTCCCTTCCTCTCCGCGAAGGGCCCGGCGTTCGTCCCAACGATCGAGCCAACTATGAAACACTCTGATTGATTCCTAACTTACTCGCTCGCCATCGCCCCAACCCTGGATCAAACAGGCCGTATATTGCGAGCAGCACTCCAACGCCCAGAAGGATCGAAAAGCCAGCAAATGCATCGATCAGCAAGTAGCCAGCCACGAGTAACGCTACGATCGCTGACATACTCCATAAAGGCATACAAAACCGACGTTCGACACCTAAACGGATGGAGCCGTACAGAAATACAACACAGGTCGAAATAGCGATAAGAAGGCTACTGTAATGGGTCGGCCTACGATAGCTTATCCCGGCGCTCACATCATTTCGCCCATAGAAGGCGGAAGACATATCACCGACCAACCAAGCCACAATATTCTCTCCACGCGAAGTCAGGTAAGCACTCTGGACCTTCATGACTACGGCGATCAGAACCCCCAAAACAGTACACCGAAAAATCCCACGCATAACCCTGAGGCTGGCTTCATTGAGCTCGTGTTGATAATCCACCTCCGGACGATCACTCGCTGCTTCTCCAATTCTCCAAAGATCATGGATCACCGTATAAAGCAAAATTAGCCCTACGAAGAACAGATAAAAGCACAGGCACATGTATAGGTAAGCGAGCCCCGTGAATACGACCGCTTCCGGCACCGATATGACCTCAGGGCGCACAATCGCTAACGAGCCCCAATCCGTCGCATAGTTGCCACCGCCTTGCATCAACGGGATCAAACACACGCCGATCCACTGAAAAAGACCGGCGAACAGCACACAAATCAAAAAAACCGCCAAATATGAATACGAAGAAGCTTCTACGCTGCGCGCCCAGGCATCGTCGCTTTTCATCTTGTCGCCCTGCGCTCCAAGCTTTGGACGGCCTTCATCTTTCCAAAAGATCACTAGCTCGGTCACGAAGGCGAAAAACAGTGGCAAAAATACCATGAAGACGAATGTCCAATTCGCTGTCCAAAGAAACCCAACCTGCTTAACGACGCCATCCGCCCGGCCATATGTCACGCTGTGAATCCCCGTAATATACGACAAAAACCCAAGAGCGGTGACACCCGCAAATACCGACGCCGGTAAATTCAGGGGAGATCCGTGACTAAAAAACGCCTCCGATTTCCTCGCCAAACTAAAACGCCGCCTCGGCCCCTTGGCGTCAGCCGGAGACGCAGAGTCGTCATGGAAGGTCGCAGCCAGTGCTGTATCTGGAATCTCCTGTGCAACGCTGCTTCCGGCTCTCTTCCATTCTCGTCTCTTGGCCGATAACCGCGATTGCGCCGCACTAAGCTCCATCTGCCATTCGCTGGTTGCCACCGGATCATCGCACCCAAAAACCCTCGCCAGCCAACGAATATTGGCAGTGCTAATTCCCTTCTCGTTCTCTTGAAACCAAAGCTGCACCGTTCGCAGATCGACCCCAAGCCGGTTGGAATCGATCTGTGAAATCGCCTCTGCGAGAAGCTCGGGCGTCCATGGGCCTGCAGGAAACCCGTCCTTGCCCAATGGCCTACCAGCACCCGCCGCGGCCAACCGCTTGAATAATTCTTTGAAATCACTCTCGTCTCCCGGCGGAGGGAGAAATATTTTTCCATTCTTAATCAATGGCTTACAGGAGCTGCTTTCGTTTGGTTTCGCTGGCCTTCGTATCCTATCGTGCTCTCGTCCTTGATCAACGTTTTTATCAACTCGATTTTGGCCGGCACGGGAGAGGATCGAATACCGGCGACCCGCTGGAGAGGCTGAACACGGTTGTTGCGTCGGTCATGCGAGCTGAGCATGGCAAATGTCCCCTACGCCGGAACGACCCTACGTCGGAACGAAGTGATCCGGTATGAAGGCTGGTCCGCTTTGCCGAACCGATCGTAGCGGGCGCACCACATGAGAAGTTGAAGGCCCGTTCTCGCCGCATTGACTGGCCATCGGGGGATCACACGAAATCGCCGATGCGTTCAGGGAGGAAAACGAATGCAGCACTGGCTGGATAAGCTGACTGACCTTACCGCTGTCGAAGGCGATCAACGCCACCTTAAGGATGCTCTGGCTGGCCTGGCTGAACAGATCGGCTTTGGCGGGTATGCCTATCTCAACATCCAGCCCGGCCATACGCTCGCGATTTCGAACTATCATCCAGAGTGGCAGTCGCTATACTTCGGACGAAATTATTCTGCGCTCGATCCGGTCGTAGGACGCGCGAAAACCATGAAGCGGACCTTCACGTGGAGCGGCGATCAGGAGAGGCCGCGGCTTTCAAAAGTCCAACGCGCGTTTTACGCGCACGCGGCTGATTTCGGGATCCGCTCCGGCATAACCATCCCCGTCAGAACGGCGAACGGTTCGATGTCGATGTTCACCCTGGCCTCGGAGAAGCTGACAATCGAGCTCGACCGGGAGATCGACGCCGTTGCCGCGGCAACGGCGGTCGCCCAGCTCCATGCCCGCATCACCTTCCTGCAGGCAACGCCCAGCGTCGAAAGGGCTGCCTATCTTGACCCCAAGGAGGCCACCTATCTTCGCTGGATCGCCGTCGGCAAAACGATGGAGGAAGTGGCGGAACTGGAGGGAGTAAAGTACAACAGCGTACGCGTCAAACTTGCCGAGACCAAGAAGCGCTTCGACGTCCATACAACGACGCACCTGACTGCCCTCGCCATCCGCAGAAAGTTGATCTGAAGCTCAGTTCACCGATGCCTTCGGGATATAGCCGAGAATGCTGATCAGCGTGTTCACAACGCTCATCTGCGCGTGCATCTCCATACTGGCCTCGATGTAACAGAGATGCCGAGCGCCGCCGATCACATTTCGTGACTTATACTCCTCAGGTAATGCCTGGAAAAGTTGATCGGCCTTATCTACCAGACGCCGGTGGGTTCGGATGGCGGCGATCGTGAGGGTCTCCAGGTCGGTCGGGGGAAGTCCGCTCGTGAGCCCCACTATCGGCCGAAGCTCGAATTTTTCCTTCAACGTCGCGTCGTCCGATTCCATTCCAGTCCCCTTAGGTTTGGCTGCGGTACGCCCCCGCTGACGACGAGCCCTTTGAACCCTAGCCGGGGTTAGGATCCGAGATGACCCGGCTCTGAGACCTTTCGACCCCCTGCTCCTTCCGCCCAGGTGCGCGTCACCTGCGGCCGCCAGAATGCGACGGCACGTACGATATTCACTGCCACGACAACAGGAGGGAAATGATGACAACTACCTCCTATTTCGGACTGGATGTCCACAAAGACACTATTTCCGCCGCGGTAGCTGACGCCGGCCGGGTGGAAGCGCGTTTCTTCGGCCAGATTGCCAACACGCCGGAGGCCGTCACACAGCTGACAGCCAAGTGAGCAAGGACAATCTATTGATCGTTTATTTGCGATGGCTGCTATTTTTCACGAGCGCCGATACCCGACAGGTCAATCCGAATGCCTGCTTTATTCGGGTCGGTGGTCGCGGCTTCACGCGCAGGATCGGTTCCGCCAGCCGCCGTTTTGTCGCCACGCTGCTCGGCGGATTCACCTTCACTCGGCGGCGTCGGCTGGGCCAGCTTCACTTCTGTGGGGTCGGGCGCCTGAAATACGGCCGTGCCTTCGAAGTAGCCGGTCTGCCAGGCGATGATCGCATCGTCGAACACCTGCGGCAGCACCTCCTTTTCGGTGGGGTTGCCGTACCATTTGGTGACGATCCGGAAGACCTTGGCGAACAGCGCCGTACCCATCCTGAGATTGGCGCAGGCATCGACCAGGTCGGGCTGGAGTTCGCCCGCCTCAACGACGCCGAGGCCGGCTGGATATTGCGTGATCCCGACCCGCACGACGCTGCGGCCGACATGCTGTCGGATCAAAGCCAAGGCCTCGTCCGGCGTGGCTGGCTTCGGAACCAGCACGACCCGGCTCCCCGACCGAACCGTGACGGCGAGAGGATCCTGAGAGCCTGCCCGCTCGACGAACGTCTCGGCGATCGCTGGCTTCAGAGCCCGATCGGCGCATTGCTGAATGAGGGCGGCGTCGACCATCCCGGTTCTCCTTTGCTCATGTGTTGAAGGCCTGCACCAATGGACGGTTGAAGAGCTTCGCCCAGGCGACCGCACTGCCCCGCTGGATGGCGACGATCGAGGTGCCGGCGGTCCACCAGCCGTTGCCGGTCGCCAGGATGACGTCCGGGGCGTGCAGCATCGACTGGAGCGCCGGCCAGAGGATAAGCTGCTCGTAGCAGACCAGCGGCGCGATCCTCGTGCCCGCAAGCTCGACGGCTGGATTGGCAAAGAGGTACGCTCGGGCGCCGCCGCCCTGCCCCGTCCAGGCCCGCCATGGTTGCCACATGGAGACCGGGACGGGCACGCGTTCGCGATAGAGGATGCGCGCCTCGTCGGCGGAGATCGCCACCATGACATTGTCGTAGCCGGCCGCGTCGATCACGGCCGCGCCGGCGACCACGGTGATGTCGGACCCGCGTAAGCCCTCCTGCCAGAGACGCGCAACAGTCGGCGTCCAGAAGCCCAGCGCGCTCTCGGGAAGAACGATGAATCGGCTTCCCTCGGCTGCCCGAGCGTGAACTGTTGCGATCAGGCCACGGTGATGCTCGAGCGAACCGTCACGCCCGAGGCTCTGGCCCAGTTCGAGGTCGACGCCCTTCCATCCGTACGGTAGGGAAGGTTCTGTCCACGTTGCGGCGGACCAAAGCCAAAAACCTCCCACGGCAATGACGGCTGCTGGCCAGTATCGCGATGTCAACATAGCGATACTGGCCGCAGTTGCGGCGAGGCCCCACCATCCCCATCCCGGAAAGAGCACGCCCGCGGCCGCCAAAGGGTGTGCCCAGCCGGTGATGCCGAAGGGCGGCAGCCCCATCAGCACCGCCGCCGCCAGATACCGCACCGCCCTTCCCTTTCCCGGATGCCCTGTCCAGAGCACAGCATGCACGGTGACGAAGGAGGCCGACGCCATCACCCAAAGCAGGAGGCCCGGCCAGAGATCGGCGGCATAGAAGGTCGCGACACCCTGTGGCAGGCCGCGTGAGGCGGCGAGGAAATAGCCTGCCGAGACGGCGGCCGCGACAACGCGCGACGGCGACTTCGCCCAGAGCAGCGGGAAGACCATCGCGACCGGGAGGGTCAGCACAGTTCCGCTCCAGCCGACTTTGCCCACCACAATCGACAAGACGATCAGGACCGGCCCACGCCAGCGGTTACGGATCGAAGGAGACGACCGGCCGGGCGAGGCCGAGAAGGCCGCTATCCGGTACCGGCCCAAAATATCGGGAGTCATAGGAGCTCGCAAAGGATGAGTGGAGATAGAGATGGCCCGGCGGCACGGTGCCTCCGGGGTAGGGGTCGATCGCCCTGCCCTCTCCGTCCGTCTTACGTATGCGGGACGAGCCAAGCACCTCGCCGTCGATCTCGACGTTGACGCCGATGTCGATGCGCTGACCGGGAAGCGCTGCGACAGTCTTGATGAGCGGGGCAAAGCCGCCGGCGCAGACGCCACACCGGAGATAGCCGCGCTGTCGTGCTTCCTCGAACCGCGGCTTGGCCGGAGGGCAGATGAACACAAGGTCCCCGGCAATGGCGGCTCGATGAAGCGGCTCGATGCGCCAGATCCCGAGCGGCTCGCTCGGCGTGAGATTCAACCGAAAGCCGCCGATAAAACCGATCGCCGCCAGCGCGCCGATGATGCTGCCGGTCGCGCAGAGCGCCGCCGTGACACCACGCCTCGTCATTGCTTCATCACCGAGGTCTGGCGCTGCGAGAGCGCCAAGTCCTCGGCCTGCTTCAGCGTCGCGGCGGTGCGCTCGTGGGCTGCGAGCTGCTGTGCGGTCCGCATTACCGGCCATGCCTCTTTCAGCTGTTCCTTTTCCTGGGGCTGGAGCCCTCCGGCGAGCTTGTCGAAGAGTTGGCCTGTGGGATTGCGCGCGGCGTTGGTCAGGAGCGTGCGTTCGCCGAACCGTTCCGCCACCGCCTTGTTGAAGCCGTCGATCTCGAGCTTTGCCTCGCGATTGCTGAGCGCGTATCCCAGGGCTGCGGGAAGGTCGTTGCGGTCGATGGCGTCGCGCACCCGTTCCAGGACGCTACGCGCGGCAGGCGACAGCGCCGGAATGTCGATTGACACGCGCTCGCGCAGCGTCTTCTCCTCACCCTCGATGCGCTGCAGGGCTCTCTCACGCATCTTAAGATAGCGCTCGATGTCGCGCTTCAGCGCCGGCGCGTTGACGTCGGCGACGCGGCGGGCTTCGCGATCCGCCTTGCTGGCGAGAAGGCCGGTCTTGCCGATGAGCGGACCGATCGATACCGGATCCGTCGCGAGCCTCTGAAGCGTCTGCGCCGCCGTTCGGCCGTCGGCCAGGACCGCGTCGAAGTTCATCATCCGGAAGGCGGTCTCGGGATCGGCGAAGACGTAGCGGAACCGCGTTGAGACCTCCTCCCACTGCATATTGAGAGCAGGGTCGCCCGCAAGCTTATGCTCAACGGCGTCACCCAGAGATGTGGGGAACAGCTTCACGCCGGCAACCATCGGACGGGCCTCCTTCTTCATTTGCATTGAGGGGGTCTGCAGCAGGCCGAGGCGCTCACCCGCCGCACGAAAGCGGATCGCCAGATCCGCGAGCTTAGAGCCCTGGCGCAGCGTCCAGTCGAGCCGGTCGCGCAGTAGCGTCCGGGCGACCTGGACGATGTGCAGGCCGCGGTTTTCGGCGAAGGCGAGCGCGTGACGGTAGAGCGTGCCGCGCTCGTAATCGAGCGTGGTTTCCTTGGCATTCCGACGTGACAGGATCTTCGTCAGGCCGCCATTGAAGGCGAAGGAGCGGCGGCCATAGTAGACCTGCAGATCCTCGCGATGACGGGTCATCGCGACATAGGTCAGATGGCGATCCAGCGAGAGGGAGGCTAGCACCTTCACCCGTTCAACGGTCGCGCCTTGGGCTTTGTGAATGGTGGTGGCATAGCCGTGGTCGAGTTTGTTGTAGAAGCGCTGTTCGACCGTCACCTGGCGGCGCTGATCGCCCTCCCCGACCATAACCGTGATACGGTTCGGCGCGGCTTCGACCACGCGCCCGATCATGCCGTTTTTTACGCCGAGCGAGCCCTCGTTTTTCAGGAAGACGATCTGGTCGCCGGCGCCGAAATGGCGGATGCCGTCGGCGGTCCTGGAAACCGTGGCCCGCACTGAGGATGCTGCGCTCAACCAGCTTCTCGCGCGCGAGCTCGTTGAGCATGCGCACGTCGCGGCGCAGATGCGCGAGAATCAGCGTGGACTTCGCCGGATCGTAGTCGCGGTTCCAATCGGCGATCAGGTTCTCGACAGCCTCAGCCTTCAGCTCCGAACCGAGCACCCTGCCCTGTGAGCGATAAGCAGCAAGCGCCTGGTCGACACGGCCGCGCGCCAGATCGAGGGAGGCCTTACGCATCCAGTCCTCGCGCTGGCGATAGATCGTTTCGAGCTCAGCATAGCCGATGCGGCCGACGATGGCGCGGAAAGCGGCGCCCGCCTCGATCGGCTGCAGTTGCTCCGGATCGCCGACCAGAACGAGCTTGGCGCCTGCCCTGACGACGGCCTCGACGAATCCGGCCATCTGCTTCGAGGCGACCATGCCGGCCTCGTCCATGACGAACACCGTCTTGGCATCGAGCGTGTCCCGGCCCTTTTCCCAGCGTAGCTCCCACGACGCCAGAGTGCGGCTGACGATCCCTGCTTCCTTCTCCAGACCCTCTGCCGCCTTGCCGGCGAGTGCTGCGCCGACAACACGGTATCCGGCAAGTTCCCATGCCTCGCGGGCGGCCTTCATCATGGTGGTCTTGCCGGCGCCGGCGCGGCCAACGACAGTGGCGATACGGGCGGGACCGACGACATGGTCGATGGCGGTGCGCTGCTCCTCGGACAGACGCGAGTGACGCCGAAACGTCGCGCCCAGCATCTTCTCCGGAACGCCGTGGGTTTCCCGTTCGGCGAGCCAGACCGAACGCCGCGCCATCCCGGCTTCGAGCCGGATGAGCTCCCGCGTCGTGTATCGCGCCGACACCCTTTCTCCGGTTGCAAACGCCACCGTGTCGCGCTGCAGGCGCAACACCTCCGGGCGCTGGATGATGCGCGTCAGGAGCTGATGGAATACTGCCGGATCGTCGACATAGCGATGCAGCACCTTCGCGATATCGCGTTCATCGAAGACGCTTTTCTCGCGGGTAACGAGATCGAGCACGATCTCCGGACGGGCCTGAATGCGGCGCAGGTTCTCAGCCTTCCGCTCCTCCTGCAGATCGAGCCTCTCCAGCGATGGCTTCCACCCTTCCGCTGTTGCCTTGCGCTGGATCGCCTGGGCACCAACGCCGACATGGATCGTCGGCGCGAGCTCGATGCCCTGCTTTTCATAGGACCGGCCATCGACCTGCAGCGCGATCCCATTGAGCGCGAGATGGTGGTTCTGCCGTTCGAACCAGGCATCGCGAAACGCGTTGAAGTCCTGAGCGTCGCCGCCCCATAACTCGTAGACAATCTTGCCAGTCTTTGTTCGCAGGGGCTTCCCATCTTCGC
Organism: Mesorhizobium maamorense; assembly: GCF_044998965.1. NCBI lineage: Bacteria > Pseudomonadati > Pseudomonadota > Alphaproteobacteria > Hyphomicrobiales > Phyllobacteriaceae > Mesorhizobium > Mesorhizobium maamorense. Next base: position 9,702 of record NZ_CP173355.1, on the reverse strand, counting down.
CGATGACCGCGACCTTCTTGGCGCCAAAACCTTCTTCGGTGAGAGGCCGCAGCGTCGTCATCAGGTGGATATGTGGATTGCCGGGGTTGTCGTGGTAGACCCAGTCGGCGACCATACCCTTCGACAGGATGTGTTTTTCCACGAAGTCGTGGACGAGCGCGATGTTCTGTTCGACCGAGAGCTCCAGCGGCAGGGCAATGGTGAGGTCCTTTGCGAGCTGCGCGTCGACACGCTTCTCGAACGCCTCGACCTTGTTCCAGAAGGCTTCCGCCGCACCAGTGACAGACCGGTCCGCGATCAGCTTGCGCGCCCAATGCGGCGCATCGGCCGGCAGCAGGAACTCCTCATGCACCAGGCCCTGCTTGCGCGAATAGTCGATCGTCCGCGCCTCGCGTTCGTAGTCCATTCGCGCGCAATGCCGGTAGGCCGCCGACAGCACCGCGCTGCGACCGTCGCCGCGGCTGACGATGCTGACGGAGAAATGGGCAATGGCCACGGCGACGAAAACTCCCGAATGCGAACCTCGTTCGTCGGGAGCGGCGGGCCGCGTCAGACCTCAACGCACGGCGTCGCATCAGCGACGTATAATTGCGCCCTTGGATCCGCTCCTTCGGAACGGCGGGATGATCCTCCAAAGTGTCGGCCTTGCCGACGTGCAAATCTGCACGTTCCTCCGGACGTGCTTTTGAGAAAGTCTTGCGGCGAAACAAACGCCACCTGACTTCAAGGAGACGCGACCGGAATGAAGAAGCCGTCGTCGAAAATACGTGAGGAAATCGCCCGCCTGCAGGACCAGCTCAAGCAGGCCGAGACGCGCGAGGCCGAGCGCATCGGCCGGATCGCGCTGAAAGCCGGACTCGGCGAGATCGAGATCGAGGAGGCCACGCTTCAGGAGGCGTTCGAGGAAATCGCCGGGCGCTTTCGTTGGGGCAAGGGAGCTGCGACCGGAAAGAGAAACACCGGTGAGGGCAGGACTGCAGGCGCTCCGCCCGCGACGGTCGCAACTGGCGCGGCTGCGGGCAGTGGTAGCGAGGCTTGAGCGAATGCGCCGGAGCCAAGCGACCGACGCCCGAAAGAAGGATACGCGCGAGAAGATCGAGCTCGGCGGCCTGATCGCGAAAGCTGGTCTCCGTCACGAGAAGCGAGCCCTGCTGCTCGGCCTGCTGATCGACGCAAGCCAGCGCATCAAGGGCGACGATGCGGAGCGCTTGCGCCTGATCGCAATCGGCGCGGAGGCCTTCGGCCGTGACGGCGAATAGGATTGTCCTCGCCCTGATCCCGGCGACGATGATGGTCGGGGTGACCATCATCATGCCGGGGATCGAGCACTGGCTCGCAGCCTTCGGCAAGACGGCGCAGGCGAAGCTGATGCTCGGACGCATCGGTCTCGCTTTGCCCTATGTGACGGCGGCCGCGATCGGCGTGATCTTCCTGTTCGCAGCCAACGGCGCGGCCAACATCAAGGCGGCGGGTCGGGGCGTCGTCACCGGGAGCGTGGCGGCGATTCTGATCGCGTTGATGCGCGAGGCAGTCCGCCTTGCGGGAATTGCCAGCAATATCCCATCGGGCCAATCCGTCTTCGCCTATGCGGACCCGGCGACGGTGCTCGGCGCCTTCGCCGCCTTCCTCGCCGGCGTGTTCGCGCTGCGCGTCGCCGTGAAGGGCAATGCCGCCTTCGCGAGGCCTGCTCCGCGCCGTATCCATGGTAGGCGTGCGGTCCATGGCGAGGCGGACTGGATGGGCATGGCCGAGGCCGCAAGGATATTTCCGGATGCGGGCGGCATCGTCATCGGCGAACGCTATCGTGTCGACCGCGACAGCGTGATGGCCGTGTCGTTCCGGGCAGAGGCGCGGGAGACATGGGGTGCCGGCGGAAAGAGCCCGCTGCTTTGTTTCGACGGCTCGTTCGGCTCGTCGCACGGCATCGTCTTCGCCGGGTCCGGCGGTTTCAAGACGACCTCGGTGACAATCCCGACCGCGCTCAAATGGGGCGGCGGTCTCATCGTGCTCGATCCGTCGAGCGAGGTCGCGCCGATGGTCGTCGATCACCGGCGCAGGGCGGGTCGGAAGGTGCTCGTGCTCGATCCGGCCAGCCCCGCCACTGGCTTCAACGCGCTCGACTGGATCGGCCGCTTCGGGGCAACGCGGGAAGAAGACATCGTCGCGGTCGCGACATGGATCATGACCGACAATGCGCGGGCTGCATCCGCGCGCGACGACTTCTTCCGCGCCTCGGCCATGCAGCTCCTGACCGCGCTGATCGCCGACGTCTGCCTGTCGGGGCATACGGAAGAAAATGATCAGACACTGCGCCGTGTCCGCGCCAATCTCTCGGAACCTGAGCCGAAGCTGCGCGAGCGGCTGACGCGGATTTACGAGCAATCGGAATCCGCCTTCGTGCGCGAGAACGTCGCGGTCTTCGTCAACATGACGCCGGAGACGTTCAGCGGCGTCTACGCCAATGCGGTGAAGGAGACGCACTGGCTCTCCTATCCGAACTATGCCGCCGTCGTCTCGGGCGACAGCTTCTCGACCGACGAGCTCGCGGGCGGCGGCACGGATATCTTCATCGCTCTGGATCTGAAGGTGCTGGAAGCTCATCCGGGGCTGGCGCGGGTGGTAATCGGCTCCTTCCTCAATGCGATCTATAACCGCAATGGCGAGGTCGCGGCTAAAACCCTGTTCCTGCTCGACGAGGTCGCCCGTCTCGGCTATCTGCGCATCCTCGAAACCGCGCGCGACGCTGGGCGTAAATACGGCATCAGCCTGACGCTGATCTTTCAGTCGATCGGCCAGATGCGCGAGGCCTATGGCGGCCGCGACGCCAGCTCGAAATGGTTCGAGTCCGCATCCTGGATCTCGTTCGCGGCGATCAACGATCCGGAGACCGCAGAGTATCTTTCGAAGCGCTGCGGCGACACAACGGTCGAGGTCGACCAGACAAACCGCTCCTCCGGAATGAGGGGGTCGTCGCGGTCCCGATCGAAGCAGCTCACGCGCCGTCCGCTGATCCTGCCGCATGAGGTCATGCGGATGCGCGCCGACGAGCAGATCGTGTTCATCGCGGGCAACCCGCCGCTGCGCTGCGGGCGCGCAATCTGGTTTCGCCGCGACGACATGAAGGCCTGCGTCGGAACCAACCGGTTCCATCGGAGCGAAGGCGGTGACAGTGGCTGATTGCCCAACGCCAATCAGGCTTCCCTCGTCCGAACGTCATGTCTGCTGCGAGAGGATCGTCACGCGAACGCGCCGAAACCGTTTTAGCGGGTTCGGTGAGCGCCGCCTTTTTCGGCGCGAGTAGAGCCGTCCGCCGTAGGCGGCTCGCCCAAATCCGATTCAGCTCAGGTGGCCATTTCTGCCCTCTGAGATGTGGGAAAGTTGAACGATGCCCGTAAGGTGATCGAAACCGCATCCTGCGAAAACCTCGGAAGCCAAGCAGGGAGGCATGCCCTCGTTGAATACCGTCGTCAGATTCCGGCAGAAGAAAAGACCGCGCTTCGGGCAGCCGAAGACGCCGCGCGGGAAACAGTCCGTCTATCGGAGGAAATCATCGCGTCGGAAAATCGGATCGGCGATTGCGAAGGTGGTCGTCGGCGCACTCGTCGCGGCGGCGGCATTTGGCGCTTACCAGCTCAGCCAAGCGGGCGGGATCGAGCGTATGGCGGCCCTAGTCTCGGCACCGCGACAGGACTTGCTTTCGGTTTCGTTTCCGATTTGCGGCGACGGTCCCCGCGTGACCTGCGTGGTGGATGGCGACACGTTCTGGCATCAGGGTGTGAAGACCAGGATAGCCGATATCGACACGCCGGAGCTGAGCCCGCCTCGTTGCGAGGCAGAGCGGACAAAGGGTGAGACGGCGAAGCGCAGGTTGCGGGAATTGCTGAATGCAGGAAAGTTCTCATTGGTGGCCGGCTGGCGCGACGAGGATCGACATGGGCGAAAGCTGCGAACCGTGACCAGGAACGGGCGATCGATCGGCGAGACATTGATCGCAGAGGGCCTTGCACGCCGCTGGGACGGCGGCCGGCGGAACTGGTGCGACTGACGCATCAGCAGCGTGAATCGGTCGGCAGGGATCGATTCAGGAAAGTCGTTGGACGGCGCTTCCGAAGGAAGCGAGAGTCGCGCCATGTCGAGCAAGGAAACCGGACCCGTTCATCTTCGCCGCATCAACCCGGCACAAAACATGCGGCGCTTCTATGTGCTGGCGATCCAGCCAACGCTGTTCGGAGGCGCTTCGGTCATCCGCAATTGGGGCCGCATCGGAACGAACGGCCAGTCGATGGTGCAGACATTCGATCAGTCGGAAGAGGCGGACAGCGCCCTGGTTCGCCTCGAGCGGGGCAAGAGGCGAAGGGGCTACCGCGATGCCCAGCCGCCGGAAGCCTGAGGACTCTTTGCGCCCATTTGGCAGCACATGCCGTGAACCACCCGATCGAGCCCGAAGCGGACCAAGCCGTTCGGGCAAGATTAGATCAATGCTTGCGTTGGTTACTTGAGTTCCGCCTTCAAATCCAGCGATGCAGTTACCGCTGCTCTCGAGAAGCTCGGGACGGCGAGAACGAAATTGCTGCTGATGAACTGGTCAGCCGCCCCAAATTCCGGCAGTTCCCGCAATTCATCATCCGCTATGGCAGATCGAAGCGCATTGCCGATCTGCAGGAATCGACAAACCGAAACGGTCGGTTGTGAAGTGACCCGACAGATGGAGCAATCGCGCCGGGCACGCCTCTTGCCATTTGCAGCTCGGCGATGAACCAGCAAGCGTCGAAGAGTCCGGCTTCACGCTTCCGCCAGTCCGGAGCCGACAGGATTTGCTCGAGAGTTTCTGTGAGTTCGGGTGCGCAGGGCAATCGGGAAAAGGCCGTGCCAAGCCATTTGGGATAGGGCGCATAGCGGCGCTCGACCAGCATTGCGAGCCGCATGATATTTCCGACCATGCGCGCGGCGATTACGCGGGAGCCAATCTCGTCACCGGCATTCCCGGTTCGACCGATATAGGCGCGCTCCTCGGCGATGCGTCCCCACTGGGCCGCGAGCTTGTAAAGCCACACGTCACGTGGGAAGTAGCAAAGGCGATCCCTAACAGCGCTTAGTTCGCCGATGTCGTCTCGAAACACCGCACCAGCCGTCACGGTCAAAAACAATTGCTCGGGATAGGAAAGCCAATCGTGCGTGGTGATGTCAGCTGTAAACTGCCTCCCGAGAAAGCGATCGCACCAAGCCGACAATGTATATAGTTCAACACCGTGTTCTGATCCCAGCAGACCTGCTCCGGCATCTCCAGCGGACGGACGGACATTCGTGGGGTAGCGAACTGGCCAGCAGTCGAATCTATCGGGCAAGCTGCGATCCAGGATCCGCATCATCTCCCGGGCTGTCTCGGAAAATTCCGCTTCGGGCAGAAAGATCTGCACGCATGGACCGTCGTCGTGGTCTGCGGACATATCACTGTCGTAGCCAAGCACCTCCGACCCGAGGCCGATCCTGGCCGCCGCATGGGGCAGTTTGGGAAAATGCTGTTGGAGAATAGGTGCAACGAGGCTTTCGTAGAACCGTTGCGACAAGCCAATGCCAACGCCATGAATCATCGATCACCTCGCAGATATTGGTCCAACCCAGAGCGAGCCTCGGCGAACAGGAAGAGCACAGGGGGTTCATTCTCATTCAGCCCTGTGGCACCTTTGCTCACCCGGCAATGCACCGCTTAACGATAAGACCATGCCGAGATACCCCCATACGAAGACAGCCCCCCGAATGTCGACGCGATAACCGATTACGACTGGCGCCACAGGATCACTTATCTGCGCCTCTTCGACTCAGCGCGGGACGGGGCCGACTGGCGGGAGGCTGTCGAGATCATTTTTGGGTTCGATGTCGATGCCCACCCGGAACGCGCCAAACGCATCTATGATAGCCATTTGGCCCGCGCGCGCTGGATGAGCGAAGTTGGTTATCGGTATCTGGTCCAAGGCCGATTTGTGCAGTGACGATAATTGCGGGGAGGCAGCGATTTTCACACCGGCATGGGAGGGGGCGCAGCCCTTGTTCCTCCGACGGGATCAGACCGGCCGCCGCTTCAACGGTCGAATTGAAGTCAATCGTTGCAAATTTGATGAAGGCCGATGAGTGGACGCCTCGTCCAGAGGGTGATGAAAAGCGGTGGTCCGCTGCCGCCCTTGTCTGGCCGCAACGCGTTTCGCAGATTTACCCGATCAGCGATCAGCGTCCCATGATGGCGAGCAGCGCCGCCTGCGAGACGTCAACCGCGATCGAGCATGATGACCAGCATGAGGCTGATGGCGACAGCGTCAACCATCGACGCGATGAAGAGAAGCCGAAGGCCAAGGGAAAGGCGATCGCGGGCAGGATGTGGCGCGCCGATCCCGGCGCGACCGCGCGGCTCACCCGCCGTTTCTCGCGGCGAAAGGGATCAGCGCCATCAGCGCTATCGCGGCGCAGCCGAGGAGAAGCGCGGCGGGACGGTCGGGCATCAGCGCGATCAGAGTCGGACCGAACACGAAACCAAGTGCGCCGGCAGCGGTGTAGACCCCCGTGATCCGGCCGCGCCGCTCTGGCGCCGCGGCGAGTGTTCAGCGCCGTTTCGGCGACGATGAACATGAGACCCGCACCGCAGCCCAGAACCAGGCGCGCTGCAAAGAGCGGCCAGAAGTCGAGCAGGAAGGCCAGCGCAATGAGCGCCGCCGCCAACAGCCCCACGCCTAGCAGCCCAACCGGCGGCCGAGGCGTGGCAGCAGGACCACGCCGGTCATGAGGGCTCCCGTCGTGGCCAGATGGTCATCTCGGATGCAGGCGGCGAGATTTCTTGCTCCTTCCGCTTGCCGGCGTTCGCTTGGGAAAGGCCGAAGGCCCCGCCTTGCGGCGGAACCCTCGTCGAGGCGATCAGTCCCGGTTGGGGCGAGACCAGATCAGCTGCAGGCCTTCCTCGCCTGCCACCTCGATCAAGGTGGCGTAGATCGGCGCGGGGAAGCTCGGGTCGTCCAGCTTGACCGAGAGGTAGTCACGCTCGGTTTCCCTGGAGACCTTCTGCCAGGCCGCACCCAGCTCGACATTGCCCGAGAAGATGCGGAAGTGCGGGCCCTTGTCGGAGGGGCTCTCGATGCGAACCAGCTTGGCCTGGACGTTGAGGTTGAGCGTCTTGATCGTGCCCGTAAAACCGTTGCCCGAGGAAGTGAAGGTGCCGATGGTAGCCATGATGTCGTCTCCGTGAGTTTCTCGGGCCGCGACCATCGCGACCTCGATGGCGGTCGACAGACCGGAGGCGATCGGCCCGCACCCCGCAGGGGACGCAACGCAGTGGAGGGCAGCCAGGGCGAGGCTTTCTTGTTCCGCGCGGAATGGCGGCGCAGCCGTCAGGGGAAGAAAGTCGCGACCGGCTGTTGCGGGTTTGAGAACGAGGCGTAGCGAAGCGAAGACGGCCTTCGGTCAGACCAGCCACATCGAGGACGCAGGTGGTGCGCCCTTCCATGAAACCGCGGCCAGACGACAGGCGAATCCTATCGGCATGATCAGCGCAACCGCAGCCACGGTGAGGCGTCATCAAACATGTCCCTCCCCGTCAGGCACCATCGCATAAGGACAGACCGTCCAACCGAAAAGGGACGCCACCGCCGCCTCCTGTCCGGTCAAAGGACGACTGGCCGACTGGCGAAAGTCCGGGTCCGGCGTCTGCCCCTTCAAGATGGATGCCCGCTACACTGTCATGGAAGTATCCATCTCGGGCTGGACGTCGGCACGGGCCGGCTGATCTGACTCGGCCCCTTGGGCAACTACCCGAACTCACCGGTGCCATGGCGGGGTCTTCAGCCGGCTGCGGGGCGCCTGTGCGTTGAAGCCATCAACGTGTGCCAGGCGGGACGATTACAAACCGCACATGCCCTCGCATTCATTCGGCCAGAGGTCGAGCTGGCCGTGGTCGGCCGCTGTAGACAAATCGGCTTCATCGAGGGCAACGCCGGAGCGATGCAGGAAGACCTCGCCGCGTATGCCACGCAGGCCGGTGCGGATCGCCCGATCCACCTCCACGGCATCGTCCCACGCCGCCGGGTCGTTGTTCCGCATGGATCGCCACATGGCGTCGCTGTGGAAGGGGCAGCCGATGCACGCGCTCTTCGGCGGCTTCGGATAGCCATGGCTTTTCAGCCAATCGAGACAGTCCTTCCGGGTCATGCGGCTCTCGATGAGGGGGAAGCGGTTGAGTTGCCACGCTGCCCGGCTCGGCTTCATGCGCACCACCTCGTCCATCGAGATGCCCAGCCACTGGTGAACGACGGGGTATGTCGGGGAGCGTTTGCGCGTGAGACCAGCCAGTTCCCTCACCTTGCGGCGGATCGGTTCGATCTTGCTGGTGGTGGTGCATTGTCGCCGTATCATGCCGATCGAGACATTACCGCGGCGGTCGACGGTGCGGGTGAAAGCAGGGATCGAGGCCCATCTCTCGCCATTGCCAGCGGCAATCAGGCTCTCCCGAAGATTGCGGGCCGACACGATATGCACCGGGAACGGCAGGACGTTCGGCGACATCAGCCAGCGCAGATGCTCGTAGACTGCGGCAGGCTCCCAGCCGGTATCGGCGAAGATTGCACAATCCAATGAGCCGAAATGCCCATGGGCGGCCATCAGCGCGAGCGTGGTGGACTGGACCCCTGCCCCGAGGCTGAGCACACGAAGGCGGATGGGGGATGGCTCCGCGCCACCCCCGGCAACGCTCGGAGAATGCAACATCATGCAGCCTCCGCGACCTGTGTCGCACTCGGCTGGAGATCATGCAGATAGTTGACCGCACGCTGGGCATGGGCCGCCGCGGCAAAGATGAAGCGCTTCTCGTTCCTGAGAATTTCGAGCCAGCTTGCCAGGTAGCTGGCATGATCAGGCCGCGGCTCGAGCTCTGGCACGATGCCGAGGTCAGCTGCTAAAAAGCAGCCGCCGAGGTCGGCCACGAGCTCTTCGTGGGCCCGGAACTCGCGATCCTTATGATAACGAGAGAGGTTGCGATCAAGCCGCCTTTCCGACCCGACCCAATGGGTCATTTCGTGTCCGAGGGTCGCATAGTAGCCAGGCCCGTCGCGGAAACTCTCGAACGGCGGCATTTGCACAAAATCGAGAGCGGGATTGAAATACGCCTTGTCGCCACCGTGGCGGATGACGGCCCCCGTATTTGCGAAGAAGGCATCCGCATGTTCGATCCGCTCCACTGGATCGGACACCGGCGCGGGATTGCCGTAATACTGCGCGGGCAAGCCGTCGATCTGGTCGGCACAAAATACGGTATAGGCCTTGAGGAACGGAATCCCGCGCTCGACCTCTTCGCCATGGGCATCGGTTTCGGTGCGTACGATTCGGCTGGCATAGACAACCATCGAGCCGGTTTCGCCTTTGCGGACATGACCGCCCAGCTCAACGCTCTGCTTGAACGTCATCCAGGTTGGGGAAACAAAACCCCTCGAAACCGCCTCCGACCAGAGAAGCAGGGTGTTGATCCCCTGATACGGCAATCCATTGTGGCGCAGCGGGCGCGTGATACGCCCCGTAGTGTTCGCCGCGCTCCACGGTTTCACCCACGGACGCACGCCCTTTTCCAGATCCGCGACGATGCGGTCGGTGATCTTCGCGTAGATATCGACGCGGGATTTGTTGGTCTTCCTGTCCATTTTTCCGGACCTCCATTCGAGGCCGCGCCAA